>PBYL01000472.1 GCA_002729595.1 Thalassovita sp.
TGAGGCTGAATGGGAATTTGCTTCAAGAGGTGGAAATGAAAATCATCCATTTGCTTGGGGCGATGAACTTACACCAGATAATAAATATTTGGCTAATTTCTTCCAAGGTGATTTCCCTTATAACAACACCAGCAAAGATGGTTTTGACAATGCCGCTCCTGTAAAAACATTTGCTCCCAACGATTATGGATTGTACGATATGATAGGCAATGTGTGGGAATGGAGCACTGATTTTTATAATCACAACTCCAATGAGCATATGAACCACAACAAGGTAGAAGTTGATCCAAAAGGGCCAGATACAAGCTACGATCCATCAGAACCTTTTGCTATGAAAAGAGTGATTAAAGGAGGTTCATATTTGTGCAGCGATCAGTATTGCTCTAACTACAGACCAAGTGCCAGAATGGCCACTTCTACAGATAGCGGACAAGAACATTTAGGATTTAGATGTGTAAAAGATGTGGAGGAAAAAGGTTCTTTATAGATATTAAGCACCTAAATTTACATAGGATTTAAATGCAAATGCTTCTATGAATCAAAAGTATTTCAAATACTTTATCTTATTCATTTATATTGTACTTTATACTAATTGTACAAACAAAAAATTACCTGATTTTGATAGGCAAGCAGAAGTAATAAATGTACTACTTGATACACTAGGAAATGAGAATTTTAATTTAGTTCTTGTTTCCCAAGCATTGTATCCTGTTTTTATAGATTCATTTCCTAATCCAAATATTGAAACAACTAATTTAAAGACATGGGACAGTTTTACACCCAAAAGCAAAAGTTCACTTTATTTTTTTATTGATTCCTGTGCATTCGAAGGTCTATACTATTCGAAATACTTCAAGACAGAAGAATTCAATTTTGTAAAAGCTCAATTGGATACTTCTATAAATAGAAACGATTATTGGAAATCTGAAAAAATTAAACATAAAAAAATCAGTAGTCTTTTTAAAACCCCGGCATGGAAAGAATTAAAAAATACTTCTGAATATGATAAAATATTTGATTGGAATTTTTTTCATGAAAAATATGGAGATATCATTTTAGCATTTTCTAAACCTGTTTTTAATCAAAAGTTAAATTTATGTTTAGTACAATTCGATATTGATACTGAAAAAAATTCTGTAAAGGGAGTTTTTATTTTAAAGTTTGATGAAAATAAATGGCGAATAATAAAGAAATTCAGCATATTTTATGGCCATGAAGCTGGGAAAATGTACCTGAAAAATGATATGATTATTAAAAATATGAAGATATTAGACATCAATGGTAAATGATATGTCTAATAAATTGATTGTCTTTAAAAATTGAATTCATAGTTAACAGAAAACAAGAACATTTAGATTTTAGATGTGGAATCTAACGAATCTATGTAAACATCTTTAAAAGTTTATAGTTTGGATTTTGATTGAATCAATAAAAGATGAATTTTTACAAACAACTATAAATTATATCCTGATGCGCTGGAAAGGAAGAAAACAAAGTAGCAACGTAGATGACCGAAGAGGCAGTAGAATGCTCGGAGGTACAAAAGGTAAATTTGGTATTGGTACCATCATTATCATTTTAATTGCCATGTATTTCGGGCAAGACCCAATGCAGATATTGCAACAAGTTAATACTGGAGCTTCTCCTCAACGAACTGAACAATATGCTGATACACAAAATGACGAACTCGCTCAATTTGTAGCTGTTGTATTGCAAGATACCGAAGATGTGTGGAATAAGATTTTTGCAGAAGAATTAAACAGAGACTACAAAGAACCTACTTTGGTACTTTTTACAGGTTCAGTAAATTCTGCTTGTGGCTCAGCCAGTGCTGCTACAGGTCCTTTTTATTGCTCAGCAGATGAAAAACTCTATATCGATTTAAGTTTCTACCAAGAGCTAAAAGAAAGATTCGGTGCGCCGGGAGACTTCGCTATGGCTTATGTAGTGGCACACGAAGTAGCTCACCATGTACAAAATGAATTGGGTCTTACTGATAAAGTGCATTCTCAAAGAAGCAGTTTATCTAAAGAAGAATATAATAAGCTCTCTGTAAAGCTTGAGTTGCAAGCCGATTTCTTCTCTGGCGTTTGGGCAAACCATGCACAAGAAATGAAAAATATTTTGGAAGAAGGAGACATTGAAGAAGCCCTACAAGCTGCCAATGCCATTGGTGACGATAGACTTCAAATGCAAGCTCAAGGTTATGTAGTGCCAGAATCATTCACGCATGGAACTTCTGCACAACGTGTAAGCTGGTTTAAAAAGGGCTATACCACTGGCGATATCCAACAAGGAGATACATTTAATTCATCAGCTCTTTAAGGCTGATGAATTAATTTTTCCTACTAGACAAACCATAATCTGCATCCCATTTTTCGAATTCTTTGAGCAAAGAGCTTACTACTTCTGGTAATGATTCTGCCAGATTATTGAGTTCCCAAGGATCTTTTTCCAGATCAAATAATTGAATGGTTTGCTGCCCTTTTACATCGTATTTAATCAGTTTGTAATTATCTTTTCTAATTGCAGATTGAACATCTTTATATTGAAAGTAAAGTGCATTCCGAATTTTTGTATCATCTTTAATAGCTGGCACTAGACTCTTACCATCTAAATTCTGCGGAACTGTAGTTTCTGTTAACTCACATAAAGTTGGAAAAAGATCGGTGAGATAACAGAATGAAGATCGAATTTCTCCTTTTGGAATTCCTTTTCCACTAATTATTAAAGGAACATTTACAGAGTGCTGATACAGGTTTTGCTTGCCCATTAAACCATGTTGCCCCATTGCCAAACCATTATCAGCAGCAAAAACAATAATGGTGTTTTTAGATAATCCATTCTTCTCCAATGTTTCTAATATTCTACCAATATTTTCGTCCAGATGGGTAATCATGGAATAATAATCTTTGATATGCTCTTTCACTTCTTCGGGAACCCGCGGGGTTGCTGCAAGTTGTTCGTCACGAATAATGAGCTCACCATTGTCAAAAGGATGTTTTTCTTTAAAGTTAGGAGGCAAGCTCAATTTTGAAGCATCATATTTATCTAAAATCTCTTTGGGTGTCGTACGAGGATCGTGAGGAGACATAAAAGACACATAGAGAAAGAATGGCTTTTCATGTTTTTGATTCAAATAATCAATGGCTGCATCTGCAAAAATCTCTGTTGAATGTTTACCACTGTAGGTATAATCTCCCGGTAAAGAATCTATCTTATTAGTATTGAAAAAATCTTCGATATGTGGTCTGCTATTCTTATAAACAGCATCGTCTTTATAATGGAAAAGCGGCACATTCCAATGATCGTGCATACCGCCCATAAAGATGGCTTCTCCCCCATTAAAGTTTCTGTTAAACTCCGATCGGGTGTTATGCCACTTACCAATGCCATAGGTATCGTAACCGGCATTTTGCAATGTTTCCCCCAACAAAACATGATCACTAGAAATTTCAAATCCTCCAGGTTTTAAACTACTAAGCCTCTTACTGGTAATCAACATTGCTCTACTTGGTGCACATACAGCACCATTATCTGCTCCCATTATATGTGCATTTGAAAAGAACACTCCCTTTTTTAAAAGCTGTTCGAGATGAGGTTTAATAATTTCTGGATTATTTAGCGTAGAAGATCTTTGGTCATCTGCAAAAAGAAAAAGTATGTTTGGTGCTTTTCTTTCAACTTCTACAACATCATCATTCCCATATAAATAAGAAAACCCAAACAAAGCAATTGAAATCAGGAGTAGTCTTTTCAAAATTAATTTTTAAGAGATTAGATAGATTAAAACAGTATCAATATAAGAAATAATTAGACAGCTTGTCAATTGCTTTGTGCTTCTACCGGCCAATAAATTGATGGACTACGAGCTGTTTTTAGGTATTCCATTATTGTTTTTACCACTTCTGGATTTTCTGCCGCTACATTATTTTCTTCTGCTTCATCTTTAGAAAGATCATACAATTCCAATGCTCCATCTTTGCCAATAATCACTCCTTTCCAGTTTTTCCATCTTACTGCTCTATCGTATCCATTTTCGTGGAATTCCCAATACATAAATCTATCGCTTTCAGGCATTTCTTTACCCAAAATTGCAGGCAGTACACTAATGCCATCAGTATTTTTGGTAGGTTCTGTATTTGTTACATCGCATATTGTTGGCAATACATCTGGGAAATACCAAGGGTAATTATTTATTTTTCCGGCAGGTACAGTTCCCGGCATCCAGACAATCATCGGTGTTCTTATTCCCCCTTCGTAAACATCTCTTTTTCTGCCTTTTAAAGCACCTGAGCTATTAAAAATATCATCATAACGGTTGGCTGCTCCATTGTCTGAACAGAAGAAAAGCATCGTACGATCTGCAATCCCATACTCCTCCAATTTGTCCATGAGTTTTTGAACATCCGCATCAATCATACTTACCATACCTGCGTAATTCAATTCTTGTTCACTCCAACCCTTATCGGCATAAAGTGCCTTAAATGCTTCGGTAGCTTTAAAATCATCATGTGGCAAAGTATAAGGCAAATACATAAAGAAAGAAGTGTCTTTGTTAGCCTCCAAAAACTTAAAAGTAAACTCAGAAAACAGTTCGTGCACATGCTTGCTTTCTACGTGGTCGGCATTTGCTTCTATCTTAAAAGTATCTTGATTGTGCCACACATAATCTGGATAGTGGTTGTGCGCTCTTCTCTGATTGTTGAAACCAAACCATTCGTCGAAACCTTTTAAGTTAGGTTCGCCAGAGGTAGTTGCTTCACCTAAACCCCATTTGCCAAACATACCAGTAACATAGCCATTGGCTTTTAATAATTCGGCGATGGTTGTATCTTCCGCAGCTAGAGGAATTCTACCTGCAATAGGTAATTCGGGTACTTCTATGGCTGCAAAATTCCCTCTTACTTTAGTGTGCCCTGTGTGTTGGCCCGTCATTAAAACACTGCGAGAAGGTGCACAAACTGGAGAACCTGCATATACTTGTGTAAATCTTGTTCCTTCTTTGGCTAGCTGATCTAATGCTGGTGTTTTTATTTCTTCTTGACCAAAGCTTCCTAAATCTCCATAACCTAAATCGTCGACCATGAGGAAGATTACATTGGTTTTAGGTTTAGCCTCAGTTTCTGTAATGGGCGCTCTTTGTTCTTTACAAGAAATAAAAATGCTTACAAACAAGCTATACAAAATGAGCCGGTACATTTTCATATTATCTAATTTTTTGGTTGTATAATTTACTGTTCTGTTTGTGTTTTGATATAATTGAGTGCTTCTGAAAATGTGGTTACCCAAATTTCAGACTGTTGTGTGTTCAAATATTCGAGCAACTTCTGATGGTCTTCGTTGGCTACTGTAATGTAATCACCACCTATTCCGTGAAACATCATTACTCCAAGACCTTCTTTATTCTTTACCGCTTCGGCAAATTGAATTAACTGCTCTGCAGGTGTATCTTGCGGAATTCCCCAACTTGGTACTTGCAGTAAATCTAAGTTTGAGAAATCTGTAACTATCTGGTCTTCAGCTTTATCACCTGCACTACTGCCTGTTCGAGCAAAACTTACCAAGTTTGATTTTCTTAAATTTTCTACATAGTTTTTGCCTCCCACTTCATGCGCAGAACACGGGAAAGCAAAAGAATGAATTTGATTACTATCTATCGCATACAGCATCTGATTGAGTGTGCCTATTTCTTTTAGCATTCTATCTACTGTATAATTCTCAGTGGCAGTTTGCGGGCTTACCCAATCAAAACTCTGTGAACATGGATGATAAACTGTGTGATTGGCAATCTCATGTCCATTTTCAGTAGCTGCTCGCCAAGCATCAAATTGATTAATTCTAATTCTGCCATCGACGAAAAAAGTACCTGTAAGTTTTGCTTCATTTAATTGAGGAATGGCATTGTTGAGATGGCTTTCAATACCATCATCATAAGTAAGACAAATAACTCCCTTTGCACCATTTGGCCAGCTAATTTTAGCTAAAGAATGCTTGGCATTTTCTGTACAAGAATTTGTAAGTAAAAAGAAAAACGGGAGGATTAAATATAAAAAGTAGCTTCTAAAAATATTTCTCATTTTAAGATAAAATAGGTTCCAGTAAATACCGGAAAATTATCAAATTTCAATAAGATTCTAGGTTACTGCTAGTACCATTTTAGAATGTGGTATAGCTTATACTTAGAATTTATTGCCTCAATAAGAAATAGGTTTGAAGCCCAAATCTACAATAATCTTCTGATTATATATGATTTATTTGATATAAACTCAACTAATTTCGAGTGCCTTAATTCCAGATTAAGAGTACAAACCGCAGCTATTGTGCTTATTATTGCGTATCAATATTCTATAAAATGCTCTCATTTTTTAACTGAGCATTATTAAATCAAAATACTATTGTAGATGGAAATAATTAGAGGTGTTCATTTTACTTTTCGAAAAAAACTTCATTTTTTAGCATTTCTCTTTTTTGTTTTACAGGCTGGTGCACTATATCCTCAGCAAGCCAACATTAAATGGGGACCTAAGCAGAAAAAACTTAAACGATCTGCACTTATCAGCGATATTATTGAAAGTACAGACAAAGGTGTGTATGCAGTAATGGAGCTTAATCCGACTGACGGTTTGTACAGAACGCTTAGCTTTACTGGGCCTAAGCCACCTATGATCCAACTGCACGATCATAATCTTAAGTTGGTAAAAGAAGTGGCTATACAAAATAAAATTGGCAATGAGTACATGTATTACAAATTTGCCAAAAGCAGAAATGGTAAAATTTATGTGTTTTCCAATTTACCCAACAGGCAAGCCAGAAGTAACTTCCTCTTTATGGAGACTTTTGACATGGAAACCTTAACATCGCTTGGCCCTCCTAAAAAGATTGCCGAATCTAACATGAAAAACAGGTCTAACTATGGTACTTTCTACCTCACAGAGTCAAGAGATAAATCTATGTTTATGCTGTACGACTCAGATATTTATGAGAAAAGTGAGAATGAGAAATTTACGGTAAGGGTATATAATGAAGACATGGAATTACTTTGGGATAAAAAAATTACCGTACCCTACACTGACAAACTTTTTGAAATTAAGAACTATCGGGTAGACAATTTTGGCAATGCTTACATATTAGGTATTGAGTATAAAGACAAGCTAAAAACCAGAAGAAGAGGCAAGCCAAACTACGAGTATAAAATCCTTTCTTATAAGAATAAAGGTGAAGATTTTAAAGAGTACAGCGTTGAACTCGAAGATAAATTTATTACCGATCTTAACTTTAGAATAGCCGATAACGAAGATATTATTTGTGCAGGCTTTTATTCAGATAAAGGTACTTTGAGCATGAAGGGTACTTATTTTTTAAGTGTGGATGCAAAAAGCGGGAAAATTAAAAAGAACGGTACCAAACAGTTTGATGCAGATTTTCTTAAAGGTTTTATGAGTGAAGTAAAAGCTAAAAAAGGCAACAAAGAACTTTACGAATTCAGTATCGATCAGATTATTCTTAGAAGTGATGGAGGTGCATTGTTGATTGCTGAACAGTTTTACATAAGAGAAGTAGCCAGATATAATCAACAAACTGGATTTTACGAATACACCTACTATTATTATTATAATGATATTATCGTGATCAACATCAGGCCAGATATGAGCATTGAGTGGGCTACTAAAATTCCAAAAAGGCAAGTTACAACCAACGATGGCGGCCATTTTTCATCTTATGCTTATGCGATTCAAGGAGGGCAAATTCATTTGATCTACAATGATAATATGAAGAATGTGACGAAAAACAATCCTGATAAAACTTATGCCTTTAATGGTAAAAGGTCTGTAGTTGTTTTAGCTACCATTAATAAAGATGGAACATTAAGCAGAAAACTCGTTTCTAGTAACAAAGCTGAAAAGATACTCACCAGACCAAAAAGCTGCGAACAAATAGCAGACGACGAAATGATTATTTATGGTGAGTTAAAAAAGTACTATAAAATAGGAGCCATCCAATTATAAAATTCCTTATCAATAAGACATCAAAAATCCTCTGAATAACAATCTATTCAGAGGATTTTTTTGATTTAGACCTCTTCTTTTTTGATAAAATGTTTATTATTTAATCTTTTTTGGTTTATTTTTAATTCATATGTTTGTTTTATTATCATTTATTACTATATTCAATTGTCAAATTGAATTTTTAAACTTTAATAACTTTTTTACCTATGAGCTACTTAGATAAAGCCAAAGAATTGTATTCCATGATTGAGCAAGGACAAATTATGGACGCGTTTGAAAAATTTTATCATGATGATATTGAAATGATAGAAGCCACCGGAGAAGTACGAAAAGGCAAGGATTACAATCGCGAATTTGAGATTAAGTTCATGGAAAGCGTTCAAGATATTCATGGTAGTGGTACAGGAGCTATTACTGCAAACGAAGACGATAAAACAACAATGGTTTCATCTTGGATGGATGTAACTTTTAAAGATGGCAATAGAGTTAAAATGGAACAAGTAGCCGTACAAAACTGGCAAGGTGAGCAAATTATAAAAGAAAGATTTTATTACAACCCTGGACCAATGATGTGATTCCTAAAAGATAGGTGCCAGCTATCATACAGACAGAGCCTGTTCGTTTCCTTTGAACAGGCTTTTTTATTTGGAATTTTTCATCACGTTAATTTGTATTAATTTTATAAAAAAGCTCTTTAATAATTTAGCAAGTAATTAAGTGTAAAGTAAAAATTATGAAATTAATATCTGTTTTAAGATTATCATTGGCTCCAATTCTACTTGGTTTGCTGTTCTCTTTTAAAATGGTTCCTCCTACTGAACCAGCAAACGAAATTGAGTGGTTAACTTGGGAACAAGCTATAGAAAAACTTGAAAATGGCGATAAGAAAAAGATATTTATTGATGTATATACCGATTGGTGTGGCTGGTGCAAGAAGATGGATAAAAGTACTTTTCAACATCCAGAAATTGCAAAATATATGAAAGAAAACTTCCATGCTGTAAAGCTGGATGCAGAAGGTAAAGACGACATTGTTTTCCGCGATCACACATTCAAATATGTGGCTCAAGGTAGAAGAGGTTACCACGAATTAGCAGCTTCACTTTTACAAGGTAGAATGAGTTACCCAACCGTAGTTTTTCTAGACGAAGAAGCTAACTTAATTTCTCCAGTTCCAGGATATCAACCAGCAGAAAGTTTCCATAAAATATTGACTTATTTTGCTGAAGAACATTATAAAGATACTGAGTGGCAGGAGTTTGAAAAGACTTATAAAGCACCCGAAGGTTTAAAATAAAACATGAAAAAA
>PBYL01000473.1 GCA_002729595.1 Thalassovita sp.
AGTAGTTTAACCAAGTTGTTTCTTCCATTTTACTCAAAATTTAAATAATAATGAAAAATCAATTTTTGTCAACCTAGACATTAAAAATATCAGCTTATTAAGTATGCAACTTAATGATTTCAATTAGCTATGGAGGGTAATAAGTACATGTTTCAATCAAAATAAACATCATGCTCAAAGTTTAATTTGTATGAATTACTTTTAACATAATTAGATTTTTAGCGAAATCATCAAATAACAAACCATCTAATAATAAAACTGAAAACTTGTCAGATTATACTGATAAAAAGTCGGATTTTTTTTAAAAAAAAAGTCACCTTGCTATCGGTAACTTATCAGTTTATCTAAACTCGAAATAGTATTACATTGGGATGAATTGATTTTTTGGGTATATTTTTCTACGAATTAAGGGGTCATAAATACCCATCAATTAAAAAAATTAATATGATGAAATTGCTTGTCCTTTGTTATAGTGTATAAATTGCTTCTACACAAAAAAGATATGTTTTTTGCTTAGCTTATAATAAAGAAAAGCTATAATTCTTCGTATATGGTAAATAATAAAGACTCATTTTTAATTGTTGGAATAGGTGCTTCTGCAGGAGGTTTAGCTGCCCTTAAGACCTTCGTCAAAAATATTCCAAAAGAAATTGGGATGGCTTTTGTTATTATCCAACACCTTGATCCAACACACAAAAGTATTCTCAGTGAGCTATTGTCCAAAGAGTGCAAATTGCCGATTGAATTAGCAAAAAATAATTCAATAGTAAATCCTGATCATATATATGTAATTCCACAGGATAAATACTTGATAATAGAAAACAAAAAAATAAAACTATCCAAACCTCAAGATAGCATAGGGTCGCGTGAAGCAATTGACCATTTTTTCCGTTCTCTTGCTCGTGAGTGTGGTGATCGTTGTGCAGGTATTATTTTATCTGGCTCAGGCACTGATGGAACTGCCGGCTTAAGAATAATAAGAGCTGCTGGAGGTATAACAATGGTTCAAGATCCTGAAACTGCACAACATTATAGCATGCCACAAAGTGCTATTGATGCTGATGTAGTAGATAAGGTGGCTAATATTAAAGAAATGATAGGCTTATTGAAACAGTATGCTGGTCATCCATTAATTCTAGATAATAATGCCGAATTACTTAACTTGGAAAAGAGTGATAGTTTAAAAGAAGTTGCCAAAATTCTTCAAATCCATGAAAACTTTAATATCCATCAGTACAAACCAACAACTGTACAACGACGCATTGCCAGACGTATCAGTTTGACCAATTGCAAAGACTTTAAGGATTATCTGACTAGGTTACAGAATGATGAAATGGAGCGAGGACTCTTAGCCAAGGATTTATTAATCAATGTCACTGATTTCTTCCGCGATTTTGAAGCATTTGAGTTATTGGAAAATCATATTATTCCCAATTTACTCAATAATATTAATCAAAAAGAAAATATTCGAGTGTGGGTTGCTGGCTGTGCTAGTGGAGAAGAAGCTTATTCTATTGCTATCTTATTGTTAGAAGCACTATCCAAGACAAAACAGAAAAATCAAATTAAAATATTTGCTACAGATGTGGATGAACATGCTATAAAAATAGCTCGCAAAGGCATTTATTCTGAAAGTATTGCTAACAGACTTCCTAAAAAATATATTGATAAATACTTCAATCTTTCTGAAAATAATGACTATTATCAAATCAAAAGTCTTGTACGTAATTTGATTTCTTTTGCTGTACAAAATGTAATTTCAGATCCTCCTTTTAACCATATGCATCTCATATCTTGTCGTAACTTACTGATTTATCTCAATAAGGAAGTGCAAGAGAAAGTGTTGAGTTCCTTCTATTTTTCTCTTGAAGGTAAAAGTTGTTTGTTCTTAGGAAGCTCAGAAACATTAGGGGATAAAAAAGAGCATTTTAAGACGATATCTAAGAAATGGAGAATTTACCAAAAAATACCAGGAAGGAACCCAAAGCAAATTTTACTTAATCATTTTGAAAATAAGCAAAATATTCCATCATTTAAAAAATTACCGGCCCCTACTAAATATGAAAAAAGAAGAGAAACCTTTTCGCGTAGTGACAATATGCGAAAAGCATTGTTAGATACATTTTTACCACCAACTGTCATTGTGGATGAGCAAGGTCAAATTCTTTATAATCATGGCGATTGGAAAAAATATCTTAATATCCCTACAGGTGAACCTCTAAATAACATCATTGAATTAGTAATTCCTGTCCTGCGTTCTAGACTTCGAAGTGCATTGTTTAAAGTAAAGAAAACCAAAGAACCTATAAGTTTCCACGGAATTATATCTGACAAAAATCAAAATAATTCTCAAGAGCTTGTACAGGTTAAAATGGCACCCATAAACAGACAAGAATTTGTAGATGGTTTAGCAATTGGAATTGTTTTTCATCAAGAGAATGAATTGGATGAAAATCAAAAAAATATAATTACTCAGACAGATGAACATACAGCTACCCAGAATTTAGAGCGTGAATTGGCTGAAACTAAAGAAGAGTTACAGAATACAATAGAAGAACTAGAAACTCATAGTGAAGAGTTGAAAACTTCTCATGAAGAAGCCTTATCTACTACTGAAGAATTACAATCAGCTAATGAAGAACTAGAAGCAAGCTCAGAAGAATTACATTCATTAAACGAAGAGTTGTCCACAGTAAATGCAGAACTTAAGGAAAAAATAGAAGCTTTACAGCAAGCTAATAATGATGTAGAAAACTTTTTTGAAAGTACTAAGCTGCCTACAGTTTTTTTGGATCCAGATTTAAAAATAGAGCGCTATACACCAGCAGCTAAACAGCTTTTGAAAATGGGGCCACAAGATCTACACCGACCTATTTCAGCGTTGGGACGCGAACTATTAGGTGATTTATTAGATGAAGAATGTCATCATGTTTTAAAAAGCTTTCAACCTGTTCAAAGAGAAATACAATCTTATGAAAAACGATGGTACATTAGGCAAATAACACCATATCGCACTGAAGATCGTCGAATTGAAGGAGTTGTACTGGTTTTCCAAGATATTACAGATTTAAAAAATTTAACTCAGCGTGCTGAAGCAAGGGAAAAACAACAATCTGTAATTGCCCAAATTGGCATGTTGGCATTAAGTGGAGCTGATCCTCAAGAAGTAATGGATTTGGCAGTTAGGAAAGTAGCTTATGTACTCGAAGTTGATTACTGCAAGGTCTTAAAATATCAACCTGAAAATAAAAACTTTCGTCTAGTTTCGGGTTTTGGATGGCAAGAAGGAATGGTAGGGAAAGTAACCATTCCAGATGATCGAAACTCTCAAGCTGGGTTTACATTAACTAATCAAAAACCAATTATTGTTAAAAACCTGATGGAAGAAAAACGATTTTCTGGACCATCTTTTTTACTAGAGCATCAGGTAGTTAGTGGTATGAGCTGTTTAATCAATCATACTAATCCCCCATACGGTGTACTGGGTGTACATACAAAAACGTACCGAGATTTTACAGAATCTGACGTCAATTTTATTGTTTCCATTGCTAACATGTTATCAACAGCAATTAAAACTAAAGACGCGCAAAAGAAAATAGCTGATAGTGAAAATAAGCTCCGTGTGGCTATGGAAACCAATAGTTTTGGTTCTTTTGAGTATTATTTGCATGAAGAAAAAACACAGTGGGATCCACTTCTTTTAGATATTTGGGGAGTGAAAAAAGATGAAAAAGTATCTCAGCAAATTTTCTGGGAAGGTTTACATCCAGATGATTACCAAATAGTTAAACAAAATCTGGAAATGGCTACCGATCATAATAGTAATGGACATTATAGTTCTGTTTACAGAGTTCTTAACAGACAAACCAAAGAGTTGCGCTGGGTGGAAGCTAGTGGTCAGACTATCTTTGAAGATGGTAAACCTATAAAAATGGTTGGTATGATTATCGACATCACTGAACGAAAGCTACTGGAAGAATCATTACAAAAAGCCGTTAGCCAACTACAAGAAACGGATCAAAAGAAAAATGAATTTTTAGCTATTTTAGGACATGAATTACGCAATCCGTTATCAGCTATCAATGGTAGTGTAGAAGTACTAGATATGAGCTTACCTGAGGGGAATAAAATTTCTGAGATTATAAAAAATAATATTCAGAAAATGGCTCGACTCTTAGATGATTTACTCGATTTGAATCGAGTATCTCAAAATAAAATTGAATTAAATTTAGAAACAGTTTCTTTAAAAAAGATTCTGGAAAATAGTGTAAATGCATTTAAAAAACAATGTGAAGAGAAAAAGCAATCCATTGAGCTAAATATCACTAGTCCATTATTTGTTGTTGGTGATGCTTTACGATTAGACCAAGTTTTTTCCAATTTAATTACTAATGCTTGTAAATACTCTCCAGAAAAAGGGCTAATAAAGATTAATGTTGAAGAATATGACAAGGAAATCCATGTGCATATCCAAGATACAGGCCTAGGACTTGATAAGGAGATGCAAGAAAAAATCTTCGAACCTTTCTTTCAGATAAAGCAACAAAATAAAGCTGCTGCTGGTCTTGGTATTGGGCTTGCCTTATCAAAAAAATTGGTTGAACTACATGGAGGGAAAATTAAAGCTACTAGTATAGGTAAAAATAGAGGGTCTACATTTACTGTAATTTTACCTGCTCAGCAACAAAAGCATATAGAAAAAAAATTGCACTCAGAAAAAAATATGGATAAACTTGAAAAAGGATTAAAAGTACTATTAATTGAAGATAATGAAGACATCCTGATTACGATGAGTATGTTATTAAAAAAATTGGGATGCAAAGTACAGACAGCCAAAACAGGAAACGATGGATTGATTACTGCTAAAGAATTTGCTCCTGATGCAGTATTAATTGATATAGGTTTACCAGACATCAGTGGACATGAAATAGCAAAAATATTGCGACATGATGGCTATAACGGTTTGCTATCTGCACTTTCAGGTTATTCCCACCAAGAAGCAATACAAAAATCACAAGATGCGGGATTCAACTATCATTTACCTAAACCTGCCAGTATTAACTCTATTGCTAAACTTCTTGCTAAGGCTAAAAAAACTTGAAATAAAAGTGATTGTTTGAAGATCAAGTTAGCAATGATATAGATAAAAAAATCATTCAAGTGAATAGATATCTAAACCAATTTGGATTCAATATATTAGTAATGTTGTCATTCTTGAATGAACCTGCTTTATTTTTAATTTCTCCTAAATCTGTTGGCGTTTTTTGCTCAAAATTTTTAATATTTCTGATTTTGAGTAAAACTCTTCAACCTCTTATCTGTTAACACTCAAAACAGGAACTATCATTTTTTAACCTATTTATAGTATGAACTCAACTGAAACTACCTTAGAAACAACAATTCCTATAGATCGATTACAACTTTTACACAAATATTGGCAGGCCTCAAATTATATAGGCGCAGCACAGATATACCTCACTGAAAATGTAATGCTAAAAAAGCCACTTGAGATAGCTCACATAAAATCCAGATTGCTTGCACATTGGGGTACAGTTCCGGGTATAAACTTGATATATACCCACTTAAACCGACTAATTATTGATACTAATGCTGATGTACTTTTACTAGTAGGTCCTGGGCATGGAGCAGCAGCAATAAATGCTCAACTTTTTCTCGAAAATACTTTTGGTGAATTCTATCCAGAGTATCAACAAAATGAAAAAGGGATGAATAAACTAGCTTATGATTTTACCCGACCTTATGGTTTACCAAGCCATATTTTTGCAGGAACTCCTGGACATATCCACGAAGGTGGAGAATTGGGCTATAGCCTTTCACATGCATTTGGTGCAGCACTCGATAATCCAGAACTTATTGTAACCTGCATTGTAGGAGATGGAGAAGCTGAAACAGGACCTTTAGCGGCTTCTTGGCATTCTAATAATTTTTTAAACCCAGCAACAGATGGAGCAGTTTTACCAATTCTTCATTTAAATGGATATAAAATTGCTAGTCCGACAGTGCTAGCAAGAATGTCTCACTCCTCTCTAACTCAACTGTTTGAAGGTTACGGTTATCAAGTAAGAATTGTGTCTGGTAGTAATGCAGAAAATGTACATAACCAGATGTGGCAAACAATTGACTGGGCACATAATGAAATTAGAAGTATACAAGAAAATGCTAGAAACGGTCATCAATCAAATATGGTAAATTGGCCAATGATTATTCTAGAAACTCCTAAAGGTTGGACTGGTCCAGAGAAAGTAGATAACAAGCAAATTGAAGGCACTTTTAATGCTCATCAAATTCCACTTAGTGGTTTTAAAGATAATACCGAGCACCTTAAGAAATTAGAAAATTGGTTGAAAAGCTATGAGCCTGAAAAATTATTTGATAATTCAGGCAAACTATTACTAGAATTGCAAAAGCTAGTTCCAAAAAAAGATAAAAGAATTGGCATGAATCCACATGCAAATGGAGGAAAGGTTTTAAAACCATTGAGTCTGCCCAATATTGAAAACTATGCAGTTGAAGTTGCTGACCATGGCAGTTCGCTAAATAAAGGCACTCAAGTTCTAGGGAGTTATTTTAAAGATATTTTTAAAGAAAATGACTCAAATAAAAATTTTAGAATTGTATGCCCAGATGAGCTTGAATCGAATAAGTTACAAGAAGTACTCGAAGTAACCGACAGAGTTTGGCAAAAAGATATCATACAAACAGATGAGGGACTTGCTAAAAATGGAAGAGTGATGGAAGTACTCAGTGAACATAATTGTGAAGGTTGGCTTGAAGGTTATCTACTTACTGGTCGACATGGTATTTATGCCTGTTACGAAGCGTTTATACCCATTATAGATTCTATGATAAATCAGTATGCAAAATGGTTAAAAGAAAGCAAAGAAACATCTTGGAGAGCACCAATTGCCTCGTTAAATTATTTATTAACATCTCATGTATGGCGACAAGACCACAATGGGTATTCACACCAAGTACCAAGTTTTATGAATAATTTGGTTACTAAGAAAAAGTCTGTGGCTCGTATTTATCTTCCAGCAGATGCCAATTGCCTGCTCCACATTACTGAGAAATGCCTCAAAAGTCGAGACCTAATCAACCTAATTGTGGCGAATAAAGCACCTCAAAGACAATGGTTAGATTTTGAAAGTGCTAAAGAACATTGTGAAAATGGGGTTGGTATTTGGGAATGGGCTGGCAATTGTAAAAATGAAGAGCCAGACATTGTGTTAGCTTGCGCAGGAGATGTACCTACTACAGAGGCTGTTCGTGCTTCTCAGCTTATTCAAGAAAAAATGCCATCTGTAAAAGTAAGAATAGTTAATGTAGTAAATTTATTTGCTTTACTACACCAACAAGATTATCCAGGAGGACTTACTGAGAAAAAATTCAAAAAATTGTTTACAGAAAATAAGCCAGTGGTTTTTGCTTTTCATGGTTATCCTAATTTGGTGCATGAACTACTTCATCATCGCCCTCATCCTGAAAGATTCCATGTACATGGCTATATAGAAGAAGGATCTACTACCACCCCTTTTGACTTACTGGTTGCTAATAAGCTCAGCAGATTCCATCTGGTTTTAAATACGTTAAAAAGGTTGAATTTAACAAATAAACAAGCAGACTCATTAGAAAAGTACTGTAGTGAAAAACTAAATAAGCATCAAAGATATATTATTGAACAAGGAAATGATATGGAAGAGATATTGTTGGATATGAAATGATTGGTATATAAGTCTGGAATACAATTACATTCTCTAATCTATTATAATGCACATAATGAGCCTTTATGTAAAGTGTAACCTTTACTGCCCTAAGTCACCCGTTAATGCTCTAACCTTAGTATCGTTTGTCATTTGTATAGCTTTGTTAGGTATCCCAATTTTAAGCTAATACTTGGTAACCTATTTACTTTCATAATACGCTATTCGTGATATTCTTTTTTCATTGTGATGAAACATTAAAGGATTAAATACCCAGTCGTATACCAAAATAAAACTAATTGACAAAACCCAAAAATTATTGGCCAAATTTGAACTGATTGCATCAATATTAGTTTATCAATTGGTGCTTTTACTACTTACAAACATTTAATATAAAACAAATTTATTTCATTTGGACTATAGATCTAATTTTGAGAAAAATTAAACCACATTTCTAAATAATGTATAAACTCTATATTGGTTTAACTTCAACTTGAAAATCTTTTTTTTATACACATTCTATATTCTAAAAAATTAACGCTTGAATCGTACTTTTACATCATGCAATAAAATATGTATATAAAACCAGAATACTCTATAAAAATAATACTCCTATGGACAAGAAGATATATTTACTTTTTTTTCCTATTATCTATTGTTCCTGTAATACTGTATGATTTCATGGGTTTGAAGTGGTTATATCTGCCTTGGCTTCCAATAGGTCTTATAGGTACATCACTCGCATTTATAACCGGGTTTAAAAACAATGCTTCATATGAAAGACTTTGGGAAGCTCGAAAAATATATGGAGGGATAGTAAATGCGTCAAGGTTATTGGCAACTATGGTCAATGATTTTATTACGAATGAATTTGTGAAAATAGAGAGAACTGATGACGATTTTTTTAAAATAAAAAAGATAATTATCATGCGTCATATAGCTTGGTTGACTTCCCTCAGATATGCTCTTAGAACAAAAAAACCTTGGGAAACCACTGTTGTTCGCAAGTCAGATAAAGAACAAATGGAAATGATTAAAGTAAAAGAGCAAGAACACACCCTACAAGAAGAACTTGATGGATATTTAAATGAAGAAGAGAAAGAATTTGTGTTGAATATGTCAAATAAACAAACAGCCTGCCTAAACCTTCAATCTAAATATTTTAAGGAACTAAAATTAGAGGGTTTGATTGATAGTTTTCGACACATGGAATTTAAGAATATAATTGGTGAACTATTTACTCTACAAGGTAAAGTAGAAAGGATAAAAAACTTTCCATATCCAAGGCAATTTGCTACGTTAAACCTGTTTTTTATTTGGATTTTTATGATTTTACTGCCTTTTGGACTTATGCATGAATTTCATGAAATTGGACTCTCTTTAGCTAAAGATGAAAATACAGATTCTATAAATCATTTAATTGCTGAAAATTTTGTTTGGATGACTATTCCAATCAGTATGATTATCTCATGGGTTTTCATTCTTATGGAAAGGGTAGGCGATGTGTCTGAAAACCCTTTTGAAGGAACTAGAAATGATGTTCCTATAACAACAATATCAAGGGCCATAGAAATTGATATCCGTGAAATGATAGGTGATGACATTAAGAATATTCCAAATCCTCAACCAAATAACGGTGATACTGAAATGTAAAAAATATATCTTTCCTTATTTCTCTTACAAAATATAACTTTTTAAAATAGCTATGGGTATTTAATTTGATCTATTACTTTTATCTACACTATGTTATCATATTAAAAAGATATATAACACTAACCCTTGGTCGTATCAATCATATGATTGATAACATTTGAGTGCTTATGTTGAGGACTAAACATTACAATTTCAGCATCCTCATCAACCTTTACATTGTGTCCCGGAGGCCAATAAAATAGTTCATTTGCTGCGACAAACTCCTCAATACCATTAGTATCAGTTGTAGTAAGCGGCCACTTAAAAAAATCCCCAGTGTGGACACTGAAATAAATTTCCTTTAAGTCCCATAAACAAAGAGAGCGTATCAACTCCTGCAGAAAGACTAAAATATTCTCCACTAACCTTACCTAATCCAGGAGTGTCTATTTCGGAGTGAACGGCTCATCGTCACTTTTAGTGGTAGTCGAAAAAAACATAATTTTCAGCTAGCTTTACAGCTAGCTTTAACCAACAAATTATGCAACTACTAGAACAATTACTTCCTAATATTTCTGATATCCAATTTGAGCGTTTCTGTATCAATCAGAGTAATAAATATCCAACGATGGATATAAATCTAACCAGAATTAATATTGCTTCGATTTGTCCATATTGCGGTTCTAAAAGCTATCACCTCCATAGTTACTATTCCAGAAACATTCAGGATTTAGCTTTTGGGAGTTTTCATATTCAATTAAAGGTATCAGTTAAAAAGTATCATTGTCAAAACTCATCTTGCGATTGCAAGATATTTTGTGAAAGACTGGGGAATGCAGTGCGAGTGTATGCACGTAAGACTTCCAGACTTCAGCAACAAATTCTTTCTATCGCGCTTACTGTAGGAGCTAATCCAGCTGTTAACTTAAGTAGGCAGTTATTTATTGATACCAGTAGTAGTACTTTATTAAGAACATTACACAAAAAGGAAAATCAGCAATCAGCTACTCCTAAAGTATTGGGTGTGGATGATTGGGCATTCCGAAAAGGTGATGTGTACGGTAGTATTCTGGTAGATCTTGAAAAACATAAAGTGGTGGATTTACTCCCTGACAGGACTTCGGGTACTTTCACTAAATGGTTGAAAAAACATCCAGGAGTAGAAGTCATTAGCCGCGATCGAGCCAGCACTTATGCAGAAGGAGGAAGAAAAGGTGCTCCTAATGCGATTCAAGTTGCAGATGCATGGCACGTGTTGAAAAATCTTTATGATGTATTGTTGGAAATGTTTAAAGGGAAAGAAAAAATATTGAGAAAAGTGGCTAAACTATGTGCAGATGACCAAGAAAAAGCATTACAAAATGTAGCTTCCAGCAAGCTATTAGAAGAGGCTACTTTCGATACTGCAAAAGATAAAGACAGCAAACCAACTAGATATGCTTTATTATTCCAAGAGGTAAAAAATCTGAAAGTAAAAGAAGGACTTTCTAATAGAAAAATAGCTGAACGGTTTGGAATCAGCAGAAATACGGTTAATCGATATATCAAAATGGAGGAGTATATAGAAAAGGCTGAAGCAAGTAGTACAAACTTTCCCAACTTTGATCTCTATGGCGAACAGATTAAAAAGAAATGGGAAAACAGAGAGCACAGTATCAAGCAAATATGGAAAGAGCTGTGTCAAGAAGGAGCTGAACTGTCTAATTCAGCAGTTTTTAGGATTGTGAAAAAACTCTCATTGCAAAATAATCAAGCTGAAACAAACAAACCAGCTATTCCCAACTGGTCTGCTAGAAAGGTCAGTAGCATAATATCAAGTTACAGAAAGGTGCTTACTTCAGAGGAAGAAGCGTATATGAAAAAGCTATTTACAGAGTATCCCAAAGCAAAAAAAGCTAGACAACTAACCATGCAATTTAGAGCTATATTCAGAAATCAAAAAGCAGAAAAGCTACAAGATTGGATAGACGAAGCAAAACGAAGCGGCATAGATAAACTGAAACGGTTTGCCAAATCATTGCAAAGCGATTATGAAGCAGGTATTTATCTGGATTATAGTAATGGTCAAGTAGAAGGTCAGGTGAATCGATTGAAGAACATAAAAAGGCAAATGTATGGAAGAGCTAGTTTTGATTTACTCAAAATACGAGTTTTGAACTCCTCTTGAAATGATACCACCAAAAGTGACGATGAACCGGATCATTCCATTTTAACTGGCACTATTTGATCCTAAATAGCCAAGTAGCATCTCCAAAATCAGTTTTCTGTCGAATAACAGCCCCATTTTTACCTCAATATCATCTTTTGCAATTTTCATTATGATTTTATTAAAAGTTATTTTGTATGAAATTATTCTTATAAAATGTTGATTTGCTATTTCGATATTAACTAACTTAAGCATGTTGCATTTTTTATGAACTTATATGGCGACTAAGAAATATTTCTTAAAGTGATAATGAATACTA
>PBYL01000474.1 GCA_002729595.1 Thalassovita sp.
ACCACTCCCATTGAGAATATGTCGGTTTGTCTTCCGTCATAAATTTTACCTTCGCGAATCTCAACCAGAATCGCTGTTTTAAAGATAAAATCACTATTGTTATAATTTTTTGATGTATCAATTAAGTCTTCGATTTCTTCTGGTGCTGGTAAAGCTTCAGTTTCTTCTAAAAGACTACGTTGATGTTTAATCTCTTCTTCTTTCGGGTTTACATACTGAATAGAATTAAGCGGAAGTCTTAAGCCTATTGGCGAGTTACCCGGAATTAAAAACAAATGCTCTCTACGGAATTGCCATTTACAACTTTTCCAGTTTTGGTTGTAGCCATCCCATTCGATAGGCACTACAAAACCCACTGGTGAATTCATTCCTTGAGAAAGTAACTCGGCTAACCTCTGTCTCTCTAATGGAGATTTAAGATCTTTTTTTAGCGGATCAACATTAACTGGAATTTTACTTTCTTCCCAAGCAAAATAGAATGGGTCTTCGTAAGCTGGTAAAATATTTTGCGGATCGAGGTTAAGTTCTTTCCCCAAGTTTTCTATAAAACTTTTGGCATCGTTTACCCCAAATCCATAATTGCGAGAAAGGTCTGCCATCAGGTCGTCATTCTTCCACATTGGCAAGCCATCTTTACGCCAGTAGCAGGCTAACTTCCAACGAGGTAGCGGTTCTCCTGGATACCATTTACCTTGCCCGTATTGCATCAATGCGCCAGCTCCAAACTCATCTTTGAGTAAGTGGAATAACCTGTTTGAAAGTCTTCTTTTATGTTCACCATCTGCAGATGAATTCCATTCTGGAGCATCTTGATTGTCTATTGCCACAAATGTTGGTTCGCCACCCATGGTTAACCTTACATCATTTGCCTGCAAATCTTCATCAACTTTATCTCCTACAGCAACTATTTTCGCCCATTGTTCATCGCTATAAGGTTTAGTAACTCTCGGTTTCTCTACAATTCTTTTTACAGAGTTTTCGAACTCAAACTCTGTTTTTACAGCTTCGGCAGTTCCTGAGATTGGCGCTGCACTCTCTGGATTAGGTGTACAAGCCAAAGGAATGTGACCTTCACCTGCAAACAAACCTGAAGTGGCATCTAAGCCGATCCAACCTGCTCCGGGTACATAAACCTCTGCCCAAGCATGTAAATCGGTAAAGTCTTCTTCTGGGCCAGATGGACCATCTAAAGATTTTACATCAGGCTTTAACTGAATGAGGTAACCAGACGTAAATCGGGATGCAAGGCCTAAATGCCTTAGCAATTGCACCAAAAGCCAAGTAAAGTCTCGACAAGAACCAGAATTCTTTTTGAGGGTTTCTTCACAAGATTGTACCCCCGGCTCCATTCTGATATTATAATTGAGCCTGTTATATATAAGTTGATTTGCTGCTACTAGAAAATCAACTGTGTTCATATCTTTTTGGAGGAGCGTTTTCGCTTCTTCTACCAACTCCATCAATAAAGCATCTCGCTCCTTAATTTCTAAATAGGGAGAAAGCTGTTGCTTTAATGAAACATCGTACTCAAAAGGGAATTTTTCAGCGTATTCTTCAACAAAAAAATCAAATGGATTGATCACCACCATCTCGGCAATTACCTCCACATCAATCTCGAAATGGTCTATCTTATCTGGAAAAACAACTCTTGCCAGATAGTTACCAAATGGGTCTTGTTGCCAGTTTATAAAATGATTCTCAGGTTTGATATTCAGCGAATAACCTTTAATCTGAGTTCTAGAATGTGGAGCTGGACGTAAACGAATTACCTGAGGAGAAACCTCAATATGATGCTCGTAATGATAGCTTGTATAATGCCTTAATGCTACTCTTATCGACATAATTAATATTTGGGCGTTTAGATGCGAATGTCATATAAAAATATTCTTTTTTACATAGATTATTCAATAAATGGTAAAGAATATTAAAAATGCTTGCAATCAATTTAACTTCAATTTTGGCGCTTAATTTACTCTGCTTTTTTAATATAAAAAACATCCTTCGGCAGAATGATCGCCAAAGGACGCATATGTACCTTTTAAGGTGTAGCTACGGCAAGTAAATACCAAGCTGCATGAGGTAACCACTGTTCTGCCCAGCGCCAATCGTTATCCATTCCGGTTTTTGCATAAGAAAGATTGAAATCGATATCGTGTTCATCGCTAAAGCCAGCAGTAATTCCATTCACAATGCCTCCGGGAGCTGTTTTATACTCATATGTGCCGAAAAATCCATATTCGGGATTGTTGTGCCCTTTGCCATGCAACATGCAAGCATCGTAAGGATTTAAACCCAATACCCAGTTAAGTTGGTTTTGTGCAAATGCATTTAGCTTTTGAGCAAAGGGTTTATCTTCAGAAAAATAATTAGCGGCCATTCTGGCGGCGGCTGCCATAGATGAAAGTCTGGCATTTTCTCCTTGCCACCAAGGCGCCGCGTCACTACCATGTGGAAAAAAGAAAGAAGTTCTTCTATTGCCCAAGGTATCTTGCACCAATTGTCTGCTATAGCCAAAAGGATTGTTTACTTCTTGCGTAACTGCTAACTCAAACTCTAAAGATTTTTTTACTACCTCTTTAATTTTACTCTGTGTTGCTTTATCTGCAATTTCAGCATAATACATCAAACTCATTACAGGTAAACCCGCATCAGATGGATGGAAAAAAGGTCTGTCTTTTTCGTCTGCTCGCCAAAAATCTTTGTAGCTTTTCCATGAACTTAACCTATTCATGAGTGAATTAGCTCTTTTGCTTGCAGCTTGTTTGTACATTTCTTTTTTGGTGGCTTTATACAACTCTGTTGCTGCATTTAATGCACAATAATCATCCAGTATATTTTCTAAACCATTGTTGGTCATTACCAGATTTTCTTTTTCTAAGTAAGCAAAAGCCTCTTCTGCTGCGGCGAGATATTCTTTATTGGTAAAATCTCCTGATATATCATAAGTAGAAGCCATCGCCAAAGCAGCAATAGCAATGCCACCACCAGATCGATAACTTACCTGATAACTCAATAATTTGTTGGCTTCTTTCTTCTCCTCGTGGAATGACTGATCTTTAGATTTCTTAATACTATAGCCTTCACTTTCTGGTCTCACTACCCTGTCTTTAGCCAATTTACCGGGACCGGGTGCGCCCACACTGCGGTAAAAAGAACCTTCGGCAACATGCATCCTAATTAGAAAGTCTGCACCATACATGGCTTCATCTATCAACCTTCTGCTACTTTGGCGAAAATCGTTGCCATCTGCTTTCTGCAAATATTCATAAGCTTTAAACATGCTCCATGCAGAAATGGTAATTTGCTGAGGATTGAAATAGGTCGAAAATGAAAGGTGAGATAAATGCTTGCCATAGTCGCCAGTTGCATCGTACCAACCACCATGTAAATCTACTATATCACCTGTTTCTGGAATTACCAAGTGTTTGTCTGCTTTATCGAACAAACCAGAACTCCGCTGACCTTTAAAATAGTAAACCACATCTGAGAGTGTGAGCTTTTCGATCAGGTTTGCTTCTATATCAAAAGGAAAAGAGTTTACAACTTGCTGATCAAAACTGATTTGGATTCGATATTTTCCGGCAGTCTTAAAATCACTGAAATCCATTTCCCAGAATTGCCAGTTTTTCCACTTATCTACAGCGCCAGTAAAAGTAACTTTACCATTGTAGACTGTTTTTCCGGTGTTTTCATCAATTAATTTAAAATTATCAACAGCTAATTTTTCTTCGGCAATTACCACCGCTTTTTTACTTCGGCTTTGGTCGTAGCCTATATGGTTAGTTAAAACCTTTACATTTTGAGCGAATAAGTAACATGATAGTTGAAGTAGTAAAAGGGTTGTCAATGTTTTTTTGATGATCTTGTGCATAGGGCTAATTACATTATGTTTTTTGCAAAAAAATTGAGTGTATTTCAGCAGGGTTGTTTCTGCCGTTTATTTATATTTCTAGTAATTCGTAAAAAATAGTATCATCAAACTTATTTGCCTGCTGCCCAGAAAATCGCATTTTTAAACAGGGTTGTATAAGCTTGGTTTTCAAAAAGAATGGGTGAATGCCCCATAAAAATGTAGAGATTACGTGCTGCTTTTGATTCGTTTGTCCAGATTACAGGATGGTCGCCCATTTTAATCTCAGTATCTGGCTCATATGAGTTTTCATCTACACTTGCCAAAACCGTTACTTGCTTTCTTGGGCTTTTATCATAAGTATACCACTCTTCTTTTTTAATCGTGAATGAGGCTGGTACACCTTGCATTACAGGATGTTTTTTCTTTTCAATATTGACTTCGGCTTGGGCAAAATCGGCTATGTAGTTTTTAAATCGGATGCTTCCCATAAAATCTGAAAACCATTGCCACATGGAGTAGCCATCGAATTCGCCTAATAAAGTTGCATGGTGGAAACCCAGCCAACCTCCTTTGCCTTTGTCTATGTATTTCTCAAAAGCAGACTTTTGCGCATCTGTCCAAGTATATGGCGGAAAATCTAATTGAATGATCAGTTGAAATTGATCGAGAAACTGCTCTGTAATTAAATCTGTATTGTGGATATATTTTATTGCGAAGTGTTCTGCTGAGGCAAGAGAATCGAGCCAAAGCTTGGCTCTTTTGGTATATTCCAGATGGTGGCCTCCGTTTTCTTCTAAAACCAAAACATTAAATTCTGGCTTATCTGAGACACTTTGAGCTTGAATAGTAAATACGCTAATAATGTACACTAGGAAAAGCGTAATAACAGGTTTGTTCATTAAGTTTATTATCTTCTTGTTAGTAAGTATCTATATTTTGTATTATTCTGATTTTCAATTTTCAATCATCTACTTTAAACAAACCTTTTTCTCCAATCAATCTTTATCTAATTCGCACTCTATAATTAAAACCCCTAGTTTATTTAAATACTCTTCTGGGAACTGATGCCCCCACATCTTCTGGTATTCATCTAAAGTATATTTATTTCTAACATTATTAGCGATATCGTATGCATTTTTTACATAATGCTTAAGAGAAGTTCGACCTTTAAAAAGCATTTCATATTCTCTTGATGCAATCCGATTGTATGTTGCTACATCTTTATATAATCGCAATTCTATTTCAACTACTTCATCACTAATTTTTCTAATTACGAATTGATAAATAGCTGATGAAGTTCGACCAAAAAATGGAAGAATAACAACTTTTTTGTCTAATAGTAGCTTTCTGGCAGAATCTATTAATGTATATAATGAATCATAGAGACACGATGCATCGAATTTTATTTCGTAGTCATCTGCCTTAAACTTTACTTCTGCTAAACATTTATCTTCTAAAATATAACTGAAGTCAATATTCATTTCATAATATTAAGTTTTATAAAAACAAACTTAGTATTTGATTATCTTATAATTTATTTCTTAGCGTATGAAGCTGATAAATATAAAAAATACCCTAAACTAAATCTTTAATTTATACCATAATTTAGACAAATCAGGCATTAATTGTTTTAAAAACAGAATTACATGTTGTCAGTTAAAAAACTGCTAACATCGATTCTCCAATTTTCAGGATATTTAATCAAATAGTTTTCGTGTGCTGCATTCGGATAAGTATCCAAAACTTTGCGTCCTTGCAAGTTTGAATAGATTACATCAATTTCTTCTCTGCTCACCTTTTGGTCTTTTTCACCATACAATAATAAGGTCGGACAATTTACTTGCTTAGCATAATCTTCCGGATTGTGAGCAAAAGCCCAGAAACCATTTTGAATACCTCCCCAAAAAACCAACATGCCTGCCATCGGAACTGTTGGCAAATGCATTATTCTAAATCTTGCGCAAACTGTTTCGTACATAGAACCAAACGGGCACTCAACTATAATTGCTGCTGGTGAAATGTTATAATCGTTTACCGCTTTTAAGATTGCTACTGCACCCATAGAAGTACCGAAAAGAATAATATCTTTTTCGCCTTGTTCTACAAGATAATCGAAACAGGTTTTTACTTGTGCTGCTTCAAAAAAGCCAATGGTGGTTTGGTTGCCTTCGGACTCACCTGAGCCCATAAAATCGACAAGCAAAGTATTGTAACCCATAGCTAAAAAGGCTTCTGACTTATCGAGCATAGAAGATTTTTCTCCACTAAAACCATGAAACAAAACCACTGTACCTTTGGCATTTTCTGCTTTTATTAGCCAACAGGCTATTTTCTTGTTGCTTTGCAATTCAATTTTTTCGAAGCTTCTATCAGGTAGGGTTTTATTTTCTGGTCTAGGATTATTCACCCCGAAAAGCAACAAACCTGCCTTATCAAAAAAACTAAGAGAAGCTGGTGAACTGGTTTTGGTTATTTCGGGATTAGCAAAGTGGGTAAATTTATAAGCATGAAAGTAGGCTACAATATTCATTAAGATAAAGACGAGAGTAATTATCCATAGGGAGTAGCGGAATAGTTTTTTAGCTGGCATTTGATTACTTCATTACAAACTCTTTGTAATTTTTTTGGATAAACATGAGCTTATCATTTTGTATTTTATTCTTATCTATTTTATCGTAGATGCTTGCGACATCGTCTTCATTGCTCCAATCTTCATTATTTAAAAACTGCAACATTTCTGCGCTTCCTAGTAATTGATATACTTTAACGAGCTTATTTTTTTCGGTAGGATTTAACAGAAAATCTCGAATGGCAATATCAACATCTCCAGTGCCCATTACATTTTCAAAATCGTAAGAATGATAGATTACTTGTTGATAAGTGGATAAATTGTTGATAACTTCTGTTAGTTTGTTACTAAACAGCTTTTTTTCAGACTTATCAACAGGTATACTTTCAATTATTTTCATATACCAATCATAGATTAAGGCATCAACATCTTTGGTTGAAAGTATACGCCCTTTTGTAATTGGTGGTAGAGTTTTGCCTAAAGCTATTTTTGCTACATCTTGAACAAAATCAAATTCACTATTCAACAATTTTGAAAACGGTTTTTCATTTTGTTCTGCCTTAAGTTGTTCTTTTATTTTCTTTCGCTCTTGTTTATCCATCTAATTTATAATAAGAATTTACAGCTTCTTGGCCCGTATAATTAGGGCCGGCAGTATCATCTGCTCCTTGATACACACCAACCGATTTCCAATCTGATTTTCCATGTATCTCTAACAAATGCTTTTTCGGATTGTAAATCCAGTCCATAGATTTCCAACTATCCATAATGCACTTATCTATTGGTTTGCCCGAATTATCTTTCAGGTTATTTAAATCAATATGTCCCACAAACTTGCCTGAGGGTTTTAATAAAGCAGCTACTTTTTTAATCACACCTAACTTATCTCCTACATAATGCAAACCATGCACACAAGTAATTAAATCGAACTGCCTATCGGTCTCCCAAAGTTCAATGGCACACTCTAACAACTTGAGGTTCGATAAATCTTTTCGGGGATATACTTCGAACATCGATACCAGATCAAGGCCAATTAATATAACTTGCTTTTCATACGCTGTTTCTTGAAGCAGTTGAGCGCATTCTATCAAAGCTTTTCCCTCACCACAACAGATGTCTAACCAAAGTACTGTTTCTTCGCCTATTTCAATTCGATTGCTTAGGTATTCAAAAATGTTAATTCCAATCTCTTTGGCATAGCTATTTACTCCCGTGAGTTGCCTTTGCCTATTCATTTTGTTATTAGCTACTACATGCGATAACCTTAATTGATTATCTTCAATCAGTTTCATTTTCATATGTGTTAATTTATCCCCACAACTTATAAAAAATATCAATCCATCCCTAAGTCGCCGGTAAATGTGCTAGTTAAGAATATTTCATCGATGTCTACTCCGCTATGTTCCATGGTAATACCAATCACTGCTATTTTCACTTCAAATACATCTGATAAGCTACTAAAATCAATTAATCGCTTATAATTTAATGCACCAATGCAGTCGATAAACCTTTCAACATCATTATCTAAAAAAGGAGATTTAGAGTCAAAAATCGTCATTCCTAAAAAACTTCTCTTCTTTTCCAGAATACCCAAATCGCTTTTATTCAACTTAGGCAGTTTATAAGTAATTAGATACTCGATGTTATTCCAGTGCTTTTCAACCTCCTCTTTAGGAAGCACTTCTTTTAATTTAGTTTTCCATTCGAGTGATTCTGTAATAAATCCTAAATCGAAAAAAGCAGTATTTACCTTAGAAAATAAAGTATCCTTTAACTCACTTTGTTCAGAATCTATATTTAGTTTTGCGCAAAGCCACTCAATTACATCACTCACTGTTGATACTTTCCCTGCGTCTGCATCAGATATTTGCACATTAAATTTATCTTCAAAAGCCATTATCAGCTCTACTGTATCTAACCCCATAGTGCCTTTAATTTAATAAATCGAGCTAATATTAGTCACAAAGCTTTTACCTAAACTTCATTAAAAGTTTATATAGCCATTCTGTGTTTTCAGAAACATTTTCCTAGATTTAAAATAAATTAAACAATCATTCAATCTATTTTAAATGTCTACTCGAAGAAAATTTATACACAAACTAGGGCTTGCTGCTGGAGCAACTGGTGTACTTGCTCATGATACATTTGCATCTTCAAAAACAGATATACAAACCAAAAAAGCGAAGCGGGTTTTAAGAATTGCCCACATCACCGATGTGCATTTGCTAGCTCAACCAAAATCTGAAAATGCGGTTATCACCATGTTTTCAGAAATTAAAAACATGAAAGATCAGCCTGATTTTATTATTAATACGGGTGATACAATTATGGATGCCAACAATCAATTGCCAGAAACGGTGGAAGAACGTTGGAAAGCTTGGCATAAAGTGAGTGAGCACAATGCTTTTGAAACATTCCACTGTATTGGCAACCACGATGTTTGGTACTTGCCTAAAGAGAAAAAAGAGCAATATAAAGACGATGAGCGACTGGGCAAAAACTGGGTTTTAAATGAATTGAAAATGAATAACCGCTATTATTCTTTCTCAAGAAATGGCTGGCATTTTATCTGTCTCGACAGCATTAATTATGGAGAAAATGGTGTGCATTTAGACGAAGAACAATTAAACTGGGTAAAAAGTGAGCTAGAAAATGTAGACTCCAATACACCAGTTTGTGTGTATTCTCATATCCCGATTTTGTCTATCACTTCTTTTACATACTACCTTAATAGAAAGCCAGCACCAGAAGTACAATTCCCAAGAGGTGACATGCACTCAGATTACAATGAATTGAAGGCGCTGTTCTACAAACACAAAAATGTAAAGCTGGCTTTGAGTGGACACAACCATTATATAGATGATGTAGCATATTTGGGAACTACCTATATGTGCAATGGGGCGGTTTCTGGCAATTGGTGGGGCGGAGATTTAGATGAATTTCCTCCGGCTTATGCCATTATAGACTTGTATGAAGATGGCACAGCTCAACGAGAGATGGTTTATTATAATTGGGAATAGTCGAACTCTAATTGATAAAAGAATTTGATTAATTAGCTGAATATGCTCGATATCTTATGAGGAAATTCAGCTAATTAATTTCTTATATACTAGCTTTTAAATCAGTCTTATTCACATTGAAAACCATATTCATAAGACCTAATATTTGACTTCAATTTCGCATTGTATGTTATGGCTAATTCTATACTTAACTCACATGGTAATGATGAGTAAATCCAATCATTAGGCATCAATGATAAAATCTCTTGAACCCTTTCTGTAAATTTCTTATCTCCATAAGATTCTAATATTTCTATATTTATCGAATTTCCATTAGAAGAAATTCTAAAAATAGACTTTGTCGATGATTTTAGGTCTCTCACTCGTTCATTATGAAATTTGGAATAGTCCTCAAAAAATCTAGTTTTTCCACCTAAATATGGAACTACGCTTTTCGTTGAGTCAGATTCAGGATAAAACAATAATTCATTTTTAGAATGATCATACATATGCACGAGCTCTCCACCTGTTGAGTAATAATACCAAATGCCAGATTTAGCATCAGCTTTATATGCTCCGACTGAAGATTTTGTTAAGCCTTTGGTATTTACAACCAACAAGCCATCTTTATTTACTTCTATACTATTATTCTCAGGTTCTACTACAGCTTCTAATGAAGGAGCACTTTTGCTACGTTGATAATACTCTTCCCAAAGTCCACTTTTAAGTCCATCCTTATAAGTACCTTTGAGCTGTAAATCTCTTTTATTAGTAAAAAAATACCATAAACCTGTTCTTTTGTCATGATCATAATAACCAATTTCAACAGGAACTTCAGTATTCAAAAAACTTAATTCATATTTAATATACTGACCATGTTTTACTTTTTTATCGTCAAGTAAAACATCATATTCTTCTATGGTTCTTCCCTGTTTTACTACTGTTCGTTCAGTTTCTACGCCATTAATTGCTTCTTGACTATAAGCTACATTACCTAAAAGAAGTAAATAGCAAAGAAAAATGTATATGTGTTTCATATATTATTAATAAGCTGGTGTAATCTTTAATGAGCAATCTTTATAGTTAAAATGATAAGTCAACTATGCTGTTCTGCCTCCTTTATTAATTTCATTATTTCGTCATGCTTGTTTTTTACAGCTAAATCATAAGCTGTATTTTCCCATGCATCTTTTATGCTTATATCAACTCCTTTACTTATGAGTAATTTCGCTGATTTAACATAGCTATAAATAGCTACTTCATGCAATGCAGTTCTTCCTGTTTGAGCATCAACAAGGTTAATATCAACACCTAATGCTAAAGCATTTTCCAGCCTCTCTGGATAATTCACTAACCTAGTTAATGGCAAATCTTTTATTGCTGCTCCATACTCGATTAACAGTTTAGCTATTTCTATTCGATTATATTCTAAAGTATTCCAGAGTAAAGATTCATTTGTAATTGGATGACGCAAATTAGAGTTTACTCCATTATCCAACAACAATTCTACTATTTCTTGAGAATCATTTGCAATTGCATCAAATATCGCTGTGTTACATTCCGAACCAGAATTAAGATCGCTTGAAAAGTCACCTGAAAGGTTGACTCCTTTACGAATCAACCTTTTCACTTTTTCTATATCGTTTGTAAGACTTGCATCAGCTAAGTCGCAATAAAAGCAATATTCATCATCAGATTGTTGCATACATTATTACTTATCGAAAGGATACAATTTCTTAATTGGTCCATACTCATAATCAAGTGCATCTAATCGAGTAGTACCTACCCATGAACCAGGTGCATCTACTACGAGGATCGTTTTTGCATATCCGGTTTCGTCAAATCCTCTTCTAAAATGCACTCTCGATTTCACTACAAACACTTGATATTTATTTGGATCGATGCCTCCAAAAGCCAATTCTTCTGGATATAAAATTTGCTCGTAAGCCGGCGTGATAATTAAGAGGTTATTATTACCAAAGTCTATAGCAGCAATATTCTCATAATCCCACTTAGGCCCGAAAAAGACTACTTTTCCTTTAATATGTACTGGTTTACCAGCATGCACTCCGGTAAAACCTCCCACTTCCATATCGAAATCGTCTCCGGGTTTCGCATTTTCTGCTTTTAGCTTCTCCAAAGCTTTTTCGTCTCGCAAAGTGGCATAAAGCACGCCTTCTACTTTTTGATCAATAAGTTCTTTTAAAATCCATGTAGCATCTCCGGGTCTGTCTGAATGATCGCCCAAAGCCACAGGAGTTTTGCCATTTTTAATTGCTTCTACAGTTTGCTTAACTGCATCAACTGGCATGGGATATGAGCCGCCTGCAAACTCTTCACGTACTCGCCAAATATATTCTGCCATATCATCTGCAATTGAATCTGCCAAATGCTGATCGTTGTTGGTTATAACATGTACAGTAGCTCCAATATCTGGTACATCAGACCAAGGGAAACCATAAAACACACTCACATAGGTATCTGGTAGTCTGGCTTCCCACCTTCTGGCTCTTTCCATTATATCCATAGATGGAGACTGGCCTGTCCACTGTAAAACTGTTGCTGTAAGAACTGGTGGTTTTCTGGTGGCAGTTGTTGCTTTGTAGTTACCTTTAATGGCGCGATAGATAAAGTTTGCCGATCTGCCACCTTGTATAAAGGCATCGTAATGTGGATATCTTTTAGTAACAAAAGCCGCATCAGACCACTTTAAGAATTCTTCGTCTTCGTTGCCATGCAAATCGAATGAGCCAGCAATTGGCACATCTTCTCCTACTAATTCTCTCACTCTTTTGGCTATTTCTGCTTCTGGTCGTGGTACATCCCTCACTGCCATTGCTCCATGTAAAGCCAGATAAACTCCCTGAACTGGCATTTTAGATTTTAGATCATCCAAAATCATGGTCATAAAATGCTCGAAGCTTTCTTTGCTGTTCCAACTTCTAGAAGAACCACCAAAAACATCGTCCGGCGATTTAATTCCCACCAAATCTATATCTATATATTGCTCGGCAGTGTGCACAAAACCTTTTACATAACTATCGGCTTTTAATACTTCTTCTCCATTTAAGAATTCTTTGTTTTTTGTCCAGTCGGCTATTTCTGTGTCTCCACCCGGACAAAAAGTACAGGTCTCATGTTGGTAGCGGATTACTGCAATTTTTAATTTCTCTGCTTCAGGTGCTTTTGGCTTGCTGCAACTTTGAAATATAAATGCCAATACAATTGATAATAGGTAGTGTAAAGTCTTATTCTTCATTTGTTGAGTTTTAATTGATGGAGATTAGGGAGTTTTAAAATTAAGGCTAAGCGAGTTTAATTGTACATTATCGCTTTGAAAAAATATAAATCCGATCGTACACCACTAAATACCAATTAGGTTTTTAACAGAAATTTATTAAGTTTGGCTTATTAAAATCTCTTTATAAGAATATATCATCCATCTAATAAAAGCCGCTCCGGCTTTTCAAAATCAGTTTATCGACTTCTGATAAGCTAATAAAATCTATGTCTTAATTTTTATAAAGAGTAATATGAATACACCTATTAATAAACCCATTGCTGTAATTGGCGGCACTGGAAGATCGGGTAAATACCTTGTTAAACTCCTACTTGAAAAGGGATTTCAAATAAAAATGCTACTGAGGAATCCTGAAAAGCTTGATCTTAAAAATTCATCTATAGAAATAATTAAAGGCGATGCTAGAAACTTGGAAGCAATTCAACAATTGCTCAAAGGTTGTAGTGCATTGATAAGTACATTAAATCAGCCTATAGGCGAAACTCCGATTTTTGGCGAAGCAACCAAAAACATCATTCAATCGATGGATTTGCTACAAAACAAAAGATACATTGGTGTCTGTGGGCTTAATGTAGATACTCCTTTTGATGAAAAAGGGCAACAAACGCAGCTTGCCACCGACTGGATGAAGAGTAACTTTACAGAAATTTGTGCAGATAGGCAGCAAGAATATGAATTATTGGCAAATAGCGCTGTCAATTGGACATTGGTGAGACTTCCTCTTATTATCCCTACTGATGTTGATTGCGAAATTGAAGTAAGCCTGCAAGATTGTAAAAGCGATAAAATCAATACTATTCCGCTTGCCAAGTTTCTTGTAGATCAACTCGAAAGTGAATCTTTTGTAAAACAAGCTCCTTTTGTAGCTAATAAATAATAATTAACCCAGTGAGTCGTATGGCTTGCTGGTTTTTTATTTTCTATTCATTTATAAAAAAAACAAATACCCCACAACTCCCAACAAGATAATTGGACTAGCATTTACACTGGCTTTTATAATACTAAAGTTATTGAACCTGCTTAGACCTATTAGCAATATTTTTATTGAGATCAACCAAATAAAGATGTAAAGCGCATTAATCAGCAATAGCTCAAAGCCGTCGATATGGTGGAGTTTGCCAGATAAACCCAAATAGAGCACAATGGGCAACTTTAAAATAACTGGGATAAAAGCATAAGCCAACACCGAT
>PBYL01000475.1 GCA_002729595.1 Thalassovita sp.
GTAGCGCTTCCTCCTCTACCTCCAGCTCCACATATCCCTCCCGCCCCTCCATTACCGCATTTACCAGCTTTTCATCTTTGGCAATGCTTTCGAGTAATTTTGCATCTACTTGTTTCCCAATAGAATCTTTCAATAACTCATCTATGGTTTCGTGCATGAGCGTACCAAAAGTTCTATGGTTTAGGTCTTCTTCAATCTCGGTAATTTCATCTAGGCGCAGCACACTTCGATGGAAAAAATTGAGCGGACTAGCTATATACATGTTGATAGCAGAAGGGCTCACACCTTTCTTTAATCTTTCTCTAATAAGCTCGATGATCTTATCATCTTTTTTAACCAACCTATCTTGTTTGCCTTTTTCTGGCAATTGCATGCTAAGTTGTTGCTTGCAAATAATGCCTTTTGGTCCTTCTGCAGCTTGCAGTTGATTAAATATAACTTGCCTATTTTCTCCTTTTTGTAAGTTATAATAGCCAAATTCTTCTTCAATTTGATTGAGAAAGCGGCTTTTTTCTCCACCACCAGTACTGCCAGATTTTTCTGTATATATCAGTGTTACTTTTTTTGCCTGATGGAAAAGTCTGTAAAAAGTATAGGCAAAAGAGGCATCGTTTTCTTGGTGTGTAGGCATGTTATTTTTTACCCGCAAGTCAAAAGGGATAATGGAATCTGTGGTTTTTCCTTGTGGCAACAAACCTTCGTTACACGATAATATAATTACATTTTCGAAGTCAAGTGTTCGACTTTCAAGCATACCCATTATCTGAATAGGCGTAATTGGCTCTCCTGTAAATGGCACTTTTACATTCTTCACTAATTCGTATACAAACTGCCTGAAAGTTCGGAGAGAGATTTTCTCGTTGTTTTTTTGAAGGATGTCGTCTAGCCTTTTCAAAGTTGTATAAAACTGGAAAAGAAACTGACTCTCTAATGCTTCAGTATCCTCACTAAATAATGCAGAAAAATATTCTATAAACTGATAGAAGTACTCAATTGCTACAGAAGTATCTTTTTCCCAATATTGAAAAATAACTGCATAGCCCGGATGAGCTTCACTGTGTTCCATCAACCATTTTCGCGAAATGTAGATCATGTTTTCGCTTTGAATACTGTTTTGTACTTTCTGGTGTGCTTCTTTAAACTCACCAAAAAACTTAACAAATGGATGTTGGATTATTTTTAAAAGGTCTTTGTGGTATATTCTGAAATTATCAGGATCGTTTGCATCAGGTTTCACATTTTCCTGCATCCTGAATATGGCATCAATTAAATCATAAATGGGGTTTTGCTGCATCGACATACCCATAGTGATATTGACACACTTTCCTACATCAACACCAAAATCGTTTTGATAGGGCAAAGAATGTAACAGTGGTTGCAAGAGAGACTCGTCTGGTAAAAGCACAGCAGTATGATTCATACTCCTCAAAAAAGTTTTTTGTGAGTTTTGTGCTTTTACTTCTTCTAGTGTTTGGCTAATAAGATCGCCAACCAGTTTTGCCTGAGTTACATTATTATTTACATGAATAATATCAATCTCAATTGGATTGTTCTCGATGCTCTGATGCTGAAATTTAGAAATATCTTTTAGCCAACTCTTGGTGAATTTTCTAAGATAATCTCCCGCTTCGTGTCTTTTATTATTGAGATAAAATTCGTCTGAATCCCAATAGAGCGTGGCCTTACCAGAGTTCTGTAGCTTTTTTAGAATATCTTCTTCTATTACTGTAAGCTGGTTAAAACCGGCAAATGCAATATGGTGGATTTGCTCTTCTTCGAAGATATTATCGAGTTTATCGTAGACGAGTCTATAAGCTAAGCCAGAGTAACAAGAGTTTCTGGCAAGTAAGTCTTTTCTAAATTGTTTGTATGTATCTCTCAGGTATGTCCAGAAAGCAAAGTATTCTTTAAGTGTGCTGTTTTCTTTGAGTTCTGGAGGCGCGCCAAGTTCTTGTCCCCAGCGTTCTAGTGCTTTTACTTCTTCAAGATATTCGAAAAGTTCTTCTGCTTTTTTCTGATTCAGGTTTTTGTCTATCATACCAAAATCGTTGAGCATCGCACCACCAAGAGGAATAAATTTCTCTAAGTTGTGTTTTTCGTCTTTATCAAACTTTTTGTAAGTCTGGTAAAGCTCAAACAAAAGACTCACTCGATCGACTATTTGATAATCGCATACTTTTCCAATAAAATCATCCATCGACATAATTTCAGGAGCCAAGAGGTTTTTACTGGCAACTTCTGCCAAGTAATACCTGAAATACATGCATGCCCGTCTGGATGGCAATATGACGAATGTATCGCCAATTTGATTGCCAAACCTGTTGTATAAATCTTCTGCTACTTTTTTAAGGAAAGGTTGTATCATGAATCATTAAAAATCAGCCGTAAAAATAGGAATTATTGATACAGGCTGTAAAATGAAAGCAATTTAATTTTGATTTGGGAGATTATCTATCCCATTCTTTGCTAAGTCTGTCAACCAGTTTTAGCATAGCAGGCATTCTAAATTCGCCAGTCATCTTTGCTACATTATCTTTAGCATCGATCAGGTCTGTACCAATGGCAGAGATAAAAAGAGGGTTATTGCTTTCGCCTCGAAGTAGTTCAACACAGTTTTCGTCATTATCAGCAAATCTTGATTTAGCTACGCCAACAACAGGGTATTTTCCTTGAAAGTGATCGTATAAGTAGCCACCGAGTCCTTTTTTGCTTTTAACCCAAACATAGCTATCTACTACTAAAACAGAGATTTTTTCTTCGAATAAGCTAATGAGCGAAACCAAACAAGGGAGCTCTCTTTTGTAGAACTCCCCTGGCTGATATGCTTCAATGTTATCTATAATTTTTGTGTAAATTCTGAAAGGGTCTTCACTTTGCCAGTTTTCAATAATTACTGCAGCAGCATGCGCCTTGTCTTCTCTATAATCTACATCAAATAATGCTATCATTTATTTACTTACTGTCGCTAATTACAAAATGGATTAGTTACCCATGTTTGTAATATTATGGTAAAAATCTATTAAGCGTTGGTTCGTCTCATTGTCCATCGCATCTTTTAAATATTGATCTACTCCTTCAAGATCGCTTAGTAGGTATAGTGCTTGGAATGAAGACGATTTTGATTCGAAATCATCGCTGTTATCGAATAGTTCTTTTAGAATAGCTACTCCTTGCATTTGGGTTTCAACAGGTCTGCTGAGTAGGTAGCCACCTAAGTAATTTGTAAGAAGTGCAGCTTCTTGACCGCTTTTCTTTCTTAGCTTGCCTGCAAACCAATCGAGTTTGTTAGGTATGCTAAAGTAACCATAAAAGTCTGCCAGAGTGAGCAAAATAGTAAGATCATCAACTTCTTCAAACTGTTCTACTTTGCCAATCGGGTTTTCTCCGCCAAGATTTGCATAACCATATAAAGCAGTAGCAACCACAGTGTAAGAGCTGTCTTGAAGTGCTTTTTCAACAATGTCGATGTTTTGGTTACCCAGACTAGTTAAGGTATTAATTGCTTCGGCTCTCACAAGAGATTTACTTTCGTTGTTGGCAATCTCTCTAATCATATTATTAATATCTTCGAAGTCTTCAGCTTCTTTAGGGTACTCAGCAAAAGCAGCAGTAGCAATTTCTCTTATCTTCCACAGAGAATCGCTTAATGCATCAATAAATACATCTCTAATTTTTGCATCATTGCTAATGTCGCTCTCAAGCTGTTCCAAAGCATCTTTTCTAGCCAGAATCTTTTCTGCATGGTAGAACTGAAAAATAAACTCATCTGTAGTTTGAATATAATCTACTTGGCAAGGCAAATAGGTTTCTGCATCAAACTGAACAAGATCAGGTTTTTTGCCGGTCTCAAAAGTAAAATCTTTACGCTCTTCTGAGATTACAATTTCGTGTCTTTCTTTTTTACCATCTACCCAGATATCTACAAATACCGGTATTTCGTAAAGTGGAGTGAATTTTTCATCTTGAAGTTGTCTCACACGTAATTCAACTTTGCCGCTATCAAACTCAGATACTACACTTAACTCTGGATGACTAGCTTCCATAAACCATTGGTTAAAAAACCAGTTGAGGTCTCTACCAGTAATTTTTTCAAATGCCAACCTTAAATTGTGTATTTCTACATTTTGGTAAGCATTAGATTTTAAGTAGTAATTTAAAGAAGCAAAAAATGCTTCGTCACCTACATGATTTCTCAACATATGGAGCAATAGAGAACCTTTTGCATATGAGTGGCTGTCAAACATATCTTCTCTATCTGTGTAGTGATAGCGAATCATCGGAACACGTTTGCTTTCAGATTCTAGCAAATAAGAATCTCTCTCCTCTAGCCAATGTAAATCAGCTTCTGACTCGCCATGTTTGTGTTCTAACCAGAGATATTCTGAGTAAGTCGCAAAAGATTCGTTAAGCGGAAGATTTGCCCAAGATTCGGCTGTAACTAAGTCGCCAAACCAATGGTGAAAAAGCTCGTGAGCTATAATATCATCCCAGTCTTGATCTATTAAATAATGGTTGTCTACTTGCAATGCTTCCATAAAGATGGATGCACTGGTATTTTCCATCGCACCAGAAACATAGTCTCTTACAACTACTTGCGAGTATTTATCCCAAGGGTATGGGTAATCTAAAATATCAGAGAAAAACTCTAGCATTTCTGGTGTATGACCGAAGATGTCTAAAGCATATTTTTCATACTCTGGCTCTACATAATAATTCACAGGAATGCCATTCCAAGGTTTGTCTGATACTACTGAAAACTTACCAATCGCCATCATAAATAAATAGGTAGAGTGGGGTTTGTCTTGTTTCCAGTGGTCAGTTCTGGTGCCATCGTCATTCAATTGCTGGCTTAAAAGTTTACCGTTTGATAAAGTTTTAAAAGCAGTATCCACAGTGATTAGCATCTCCTGAGTGGTTTTCATGTTAGGAGAATCGAATGTTGGAAACCAGCGTGAATTGGCTTGTGTTTCGCCTTGTGTCCAAATTTGCTGAGGCTTGTATGGATTTTTGCCTAATGGGTTTATAAAGTACAAACCTTTGTCTGAAGTGATGGCTTGGCTACCTCCAATTTCTTGTTCTTCTGGTTTGGCTGTATATTTAATTTGAAGCTTAAAAGTATCACTTTTGCTATATGTTTTATCTAATTGGATGCTCAATAGCAAACTATCGTAATTGTATTTTAAGGTTTTTGCTTCTTTGCCATCAAGTAACTCAACACTTTCTATATCAAATCCTACGGCATCTAAAACTACACTGTCTTGTTTGTAAAAATGAGGCGAAACAGAAATTTCTGCTCTACCAATTAAATGTTGTTTTTCCCAATCAAACTTAACATCTAACAAGGTGTGAACCAGATCAAAATATTTTGTTCTAGAAGGATGATACTTACCTTCTTCTACAACCCAAGCAGGCTGCGCTTCTTCTAAAAATTCTTCAGGAATAGGTTGTTGGATTTGGGGAACCCCTGTAAACTCTACTGCTGGGTCGGTATTTTCAGTTACAGTTTTCTCAGTGGTTTTACAAGAATAAATTGCCAGCAGTAAAGGGAAAATGAAAAACCAAACCGGTCTAGAAAAGATCAATTTGTTTTGATTCTTATGTTGCTGCATATGGGAAGTTGTCATATTCAAGGCTGAGCTTAATTGCTATATTTTATTTCTTGATGAATAATAGTAATAATTACCAAAATTAGTAAGATTTCTTCTTGTAAATGCTTACAAATCAGAATATTCTACTTAAGGTAAGTCTTGAAACTGGTTAAAATTGTATCTTTTATAAATGAAATTACTGTTTTTGAGGTTTTAGCCTAATTTTCCTTTAAATTTCTGCAATTTAACAGAAATAATTATTCGTGTTAATAGTTTTTTGCCCAAATTTATCATTTCAGGCATGTGTCGATTTGAAAATATCACTTTTCAGTGATACAATCGGTATTATGGTTTTTTTCTCTGCCTTTAAGCGTTAAATTTGCGGCAAATTTTAGCTAATCAATTCATTTAAAAGATAAATTATGTCATCAAGTTTTGATTTAATAGTGATAGGAAGCGGTCCTGGCGGATATGTAGCAGCTATCAGAGCTTCACAATTGGGAATGAAAGTAGCAGTGGTTGAAAAAGCGGAGATTGGAGGTATTTGTTTGAACTGGGGATGTATACCAACAAAAGCACTTTTAAAGAGTGCTCAAGTATTTGAATACATCAAACATGCTTCAGATTATGGTGTAGAGGTTTCAGATGCAACTGTTAATTTTGATGGGATGGTGAAGAGGAGTAGAGATGTAGCTGCGGGTATGAGTAAGGGGATTGAGTTCCTATTCAAAAAGAACAAAATTGAAAAACTTTTAGGTCATGGTAAACTGATCGCAAAAAATCAGGTAGAGGTTACTGCTGCTGATGGTAGTAAAACTGCTTATCATGCAAAAAACATTATTCTTGCAACTGGTGGTCGTTCTCGTGAGTTGCCAGGTATTAAAATCGATAACGAAAAAATTATTGGTTACCGCAAGGCAATGGTAATGGACAAGCAACCTAAGAGCATTGTAATTATGGGTTCTGGTGCTATCGGTGTTGAGTTTGCTTATTTCTACAACTCAATCGGTTCTAAAGTTACTATTGTTGAATATTTACCTAGAATCGTTCCTAACGAAGATCAAGAAGTATCTAAGCAATTAGAAAGAAGCTTCAAGAAAAGCGGAATGGACATCCATACTAATGCTGCTGTACAAGAAGTAGATACTTCTGGCGAAGGTTGTAAAGTAAGAGTAAAACCAAACGGAAAAGGAGAGGAGTTCACTATCGAATGTGATGTAGTTCTTTCTGCTGTTGGTGTAACTACAAACTTAGAAAACCTTGGTTTAGAAGATGTAGGAGTTGCTCACGACAGAGGTAAAGTAATTGTTGACGATTACTACAAGACTAATATCCCAGGGGTTTATGCAATTGGTGATATCGTGAAAGGACCTGCATTGGCACACGTTGCTTCTGCTGAAGGTATTATCTGTGTGGAGAAAATGTCTGGAATGGACGTTGAGCCACTTAACTATGGCAACATACCAGGTTGTACTTACTGTACTCCAGAGATTGCTTCTGTTGGTCTTACAGAAGAGGCTGCTAAAGAAGCAGGTTACGAAATTAAAGTAGGTAAATTCCCTTTTTCAGCTTCTGGTAAAGCAAGTGCTGGCGGTACCAAAGATGGTTTTATTAAGGTAATCTTTGATGCAAAATACGGAGAATGGCTTGGAGCTCACATGATCGGAGCTAACGTTACTGAAATGATTGCAGAAGTTGTAGTTGCTAGAAATTTAGAAAC
>PBYL01000476.1 GCA_002729595.1 Thalassovita sp.
GAGCGTACGGAAAAAGAAGAGCAGTAGGCGAGTAAACAGCGTTACTAAAATGGCTCTTTATTTCTTTTGGTTATTGTCGCAGCAAGTTGAAGAAGCAGTTTTGATACCTAACCAACAGGCTAGTTTCAATGCTGTCGATTTATCAATTATGGTTTCAGAGGTCGATCTAACTCCATATCTGGCATGGAAAAACAATGCGCTGTATTTCGATATGGTACCCTTTTCAGAAGTAGTAAAAACACTGGAACGCTGGTATAATATCGAAATAGTGATGAAAAACAAGTTGGCAGATAATTGTCTGGTAAGAGCTAAATACAAAAACGAAGCGCTTACCAATGTGCTAGATGGGCTCAAGTTGCTAGTCAATTTTGACTATAAGCTCATAAACGATAAGCAGGTAATTATTACCGGAAGACAATGCAAAAACTAATAGCATCATCGGAGGATGGTAAAACATGGATTTTTAACTGAAAACTTTCAATGGCTTATGAAATGATTGTGACAGATTAAACCACTACTTATTTGCTAACAAGGTTAGCGAATAAAAAAAAGCCCGGATCTATTGCAGTAGTTCCGAGCCAGTTTCTTCGCTCAGGGGTTCGAGGCCTGAGCAAATCGATTATTAACTAAATCTTAAATTAAAATTATGAAATATCACCTACAAAACCTATTAGTAGTTGTGTCTAGGCAATTATTTTATGTTTTCCTAATACAGGTTATAGCTATGCAATTCCTGCTGGCAGGCAATAGCTCAAGCCAAAGTTTGCAGGATGTAGAGATTTCTATAAATGTAAAAAATGCAAGGCTTACAGATGTATTACAGGAAATTGAATTTAAAACTGATTTCAAATTTGCATATAGTACTAAAGTTGATAAAAGCGCAGGCTTGCTCGATCTTCAAGTAAGAAAAGGCAATCTTAAAGATCTTTTAGAAGATATAGCCAAGCAAACGAATTTCAACTTTAAGAGAATTAACGACAACATTTATGTTGTAAACAGAAAAGAGAAAGTTGCGGCTGTTGTAGTAAGTGAAGAAGTAGATAAAAACATTTCTGGTAAAATATTAGACGGAGAAACTGGCGATCCACTACCAGGTGCTTCAGTGGTAATTGTAGGTACTTCTATCGGAACAATTACAGATATCGATGGTGAGTTTAGATTGTCAGTTCCAGAAGAGTACGATCTTATTTCAGTTTCCTATACTGGTTACATTAAGCAAGAAATTAATATTTCTAACCAAACTAGAGTTGAAGTTACCTTACAACCAGATGCTACTCAGTTAGAAGAATTAATCGTATTAGGTTACGATGTACAAACCAGAAAAGAGCTTACAGGTTCTGTTGCTACAGTAAATCCAGAAGAGATTACCTCTTTACCAACAGCCAGTGTTGATAAAATGCTCGACGGTCGTATGGCTGGTGTACAAGTACTTACAGACAATGCACCAGGTGGAAATGTTACTGTTAGAATTAGAGGATTTAGCACAGTAAACAACAACGACCCACTATATATTATAGATGGTATTCCAGTAACTAATGGTTTAAATACCATTAACCCAGCAGACATTGCATCAATTCAAGTATTGAAGGATGCAGCAGCAGCTTCTATCTATGGTTCAAGAGCAGCAAATGGTGTAGTAGTTATTACAACCAAACAAGGTGCTAGCGACGAGAGTGTGATCAGCTTTAATGCTTATACTGGTATACAAAAAGCTTTCAACTTACCAAGAATGCTTTCTGCACAAGAGTATGGTGATATGTTATGGCAAGCAACTAAAAATGATGGTGGTGTTCCTTCTCACGATATTTACGGTTCTGATCCAGACAATGCAATTATTCCTGCTTTTCTTGACGACGATGAACTGATACCAAGTGCAGATGTAGATTGGGTACAAGAAATCTTTAATCCGGCAACTGTTCAATCTTATAACCTTTCAGTTTCTAAAGGAAATGAAAACGGTAGACAATCTTTTAGCTTGGGTTATTACAACCAAGAAGGTATTATTAAATACACTGGTTTTGACAGATTAACTGCCAGATTTAACTCTAGCTACAAAATTAAAGACCTAATAAGCGTAGGTGAAAATTTCTCTGCTTCGCTTTCTCGTACTACAGATGTTGGTGTTAACTCATCATTAGGTAGTATTGTATACAATGCTTTCCAGTTTCCTTCAATAGTACCGGTTAAAAACTTAAATGGTGATTATGCAGGTAACCCAATTAACGATACTGGCAACCCATTAGGTCAATTATACAGAGGTAAAGACAATCAAGACAAAGATGTTAGATTATTGGGTAATGTGTTTGTTGGTGTTGATCTAGGTGATTTTAATGTAAAATCTAATGTAGGTATCGATTACCACAGCAGTAACTACAGAGGATTCTCTTATATCTACGACGAGATCCTTTCTTCAAATGCAGTAAACAGCTTATCAACAAGTAACTCTTTTAACTACCAATTAACTTGGTCTAACACCTTAACTTATAACAAAGAGTTTGGTGACCACAACATTGATGTATTATTGGGTCAAGAAGCGGTTGAGTATTACTACGAAGGATTCTCAGCTTCAAGAGATGCATTCTTGTACGAAGATCAAAACTTCTGGTACTTATCTAACGGTACTGATAACCAATTAAACTCTGGTTCTGCAAGTGAGTGGGCATTGCTTTCTTACTTTGGTAAAGTTAATTACAGCTTACTAGACAAATACTTATTCTCAGCAACTCTTAGAAGAGATGGTACTTCTCGTTTAGGTGAAAATAACTGGGGTACTTTCCCTGCATTCTCAGCCGGTTGGTTATTAAGCGAAGAGGATTTCTTAAGTGGTAGCCCAGTAGTTAGCTCATTAAAATTACGTGCAAGCTGGGGACAAACTGGTAACCAACAAGTTCCTTCTTACTCTACTCAGTCTAGTTACCAAAACAATGCTTACTACTCAGATTACGCGATTGATGGTGCTCAAGAGTCTGTGGCTACTGGTCTAGTTGAAACAAGGGTGGCTAATCCAAATTTAAAGTGGGAAGTTACAACGCAAACTAGTGTTGGTTTCGACTTAGGCTTATTAAATGACAGATTGAGTGTAACTGCAGAATATTTTAATAAAGTTACTGACGATATCCTTATCTACTCGCCAATTCCATTGACTTACGGTGGTACAAATGACGGAACATGGATTAATGGTGGTAAGATGAAAAACGATGGTTTTGAATTAACAGTAAACTATAAAGGAAGCACTCCACAGTTAAACTATAATTTCGGTGTTAACTTAACGGCTTACAAAAATGAGTTAACCGAGCTAAACAGTGTTTCTTATCTAGGTATTCCAAGTTCTTCGCTACATAGTGTAAACTTCGACCAAGAAATTTCAAGATCAACAGTAGGTCAGCCAATTGCATCTTTCTACGGATATGAGACTACAGGAATCTTTAAATCTCAAGAAGAAGTAGATGCTTACGGACTTCAGCCTAATGCACAAGCGGGTGATTTAATCTTTAAAGATGTAAATGGTGATGGTGAGTTAGATAGCGACGACCGTACATTTATTGGTTCTCCACATCCAGATTTAATCTTGGGTATCAACATGAACTTCTACTGGAAAGGATTTGACCTAGCCATGTTGTTCAACGGTTCTTTCGGTAACGAAATCTATAACCTAACTAAATACAAAACTGATTTCTTTAACCAAGCTGCATATAACAAAAGCAATGTTGTTTTAGGTGCTTGGACAGAAGAAAACCCAGATTCTGATATTCCAAGATTGTCTTTAGATGATGCTAACAACAACATTAGAGTTTCAAATTACTATGTTGAAAGCGGATCGTACTTTAAGTTATACAACTTGCAATTAGGTTATACTTTCCCATCGCAAAAAATGAAAGGCTTAGACCTAAGAGTTTACGGACAGGTGAACAACGTATTTACCTTAACCGGTTACGATGGCATGACCCCAGAAATCGGTCTACAAAACTATTCTTCATCTAGCAGAAACCTAGACATCGGAATTGACAGAGGTATGTATCCTCCATCAAGAACATTTACTGTAGGTGTGAATGCTACTTTTTAATTCTTTCTGAAGATCATTTTTTGAAAATTTCAAACAAGAACTTAAAGATGAAAAATCTATTTAAATATATATTATTAGCAGTAGTGCTATTTACTTCTGCTTGTTCAGAGTCTTATTTAGACGAAACAACTTACGGTGAAATTGATCCGGATGAAATGACAAATCCAGAAAATGTGGAAGGGGCAATTATCGCTGCTTACAGTGTATTAAATGGTCAGTACGATCAGGCAAGTAATGCGTATAACTCACCAGCTTCTAATTGGAGTTTCGGTGATGTTATGTCAGACGATGCATACAAAGGTGGTGGTGGAACTGGTGACCAAAACCAGATTCACCAAATGGAAATTTTCAACATCAACGCAACCATTACTGATGTATATCGCAAGTGGGGCGCACTTTACGAAGGTGTAAAAAGAGTAAACTCTGCGATTCAGTTGTTAAATGCTTCTGAAGATTTCGATGCAGAATTGAGAACAACCAGATTAGGTGAGTTAAACTTTTTAAGAGGTCATTATTACTTCGAGTTAAAAAGGCTTTACAACCAAATTCCTTATGTAGATGAAACTGCTACTTTGGTAGAAGACTATTACAAGTCTAACACTGAGTTTACTTCAGATGAGCTTTGGACTAAAATTGAAGAGAACTTCCAAAATGCTTATGATGATCTTCCAGTTGACCAAGAAGATGCCGGTCGCCCAAATAAGATTACTGCCATGGCTTATTTAGCAAAATGCTATGTATACCAAGAGAAATGGTCTGAGGCTTTAACAGCTTGTAACGAAGTAATTGCGAGTGGTAAATATGCATTAATGCCAAACTTTAGAGATGTGTTTCTTCCTGAAAATGACAACAGCGAAGAAATCATTTTTGCAGTGCAGCATTCAGTAAACGATAATGCACCAAGTAACTACAATGGTAGCATTGGCGATCGTTTATCTGCTCCGGGTGGTCCATACTATTCTCAGTATGGTTTTCACCGTCCATCTCAAAACCTGATTAATGCCTTTAAAACTGGTGAAGATGGTTTGCCAGTAAACGACAATGTAGATGTAGAAGAAGGTGATTTTATTGACCCAAGATTAGACCACACAGTAGGTAGACCGGGAATCCCTTACCTTGATCTTAATATTTTATATGAATCTTCTTGGGCTAGAGATTTGGCAACTTACGGACCTTTTGCTCCTAAAAAGAGAATTGTTTCTGTAAACTCATCTTTGCAAGTTCCAACTTGGCCATATATCAGTGCATTAAACTACTACATCATTCGCTATGCAGATTTACTATTATGGAAAGCAGAAGCACAAGTGGCTTTAGGTGATTTAGAAGGTGCAAGAGAAATGGTAAACCAAGTAAGAGAAAGAGCAAAAGATAGTGAGTATGTAATGACGCTTGAAGGTGATGCAGATGCTGATAATTACAACATCGAGCTATACACAGAGACTTGGACAGACGCAGCAGCGGCTCTCGAAGCAGTTCATACAGAACGTAGACTAGAGCTAGCAATGGAAGGTCACCGTTTCTTCGATTTAGTAAGATGGGGCAATGCTGCTGACGTGATGAATACTTACATTGAGGTGGAGAAAACAAAAAGATCTCACCTTACTAATGCACAATTTATTGAGGGTGTAAATGAGTACTTCCCAATTCCACAAACTTATATAGATGTGGTAGGTAGCGATTTAGTTACCCAACGCGACGGATTTAATTAATCATTCAGAATAATAAGTAAACACTAGCTGTCAGGCATTTTATATGTCTGGCAGTTTTTACTTATAATCTTTAATGAGTAAATCCCTAATAAAAAGCAAGTAAGAGTCAATCCAGTAAATGGATTTAGCCATTGAATTTAATAATATCTGCTTATAGCGAATATCATCTACTAAAGTTATTCATAATTAAAACTGACAGGTAATTTTACCAGACTGTTTTTTCCAGCATTTAAAATTTCAAAACCTATTTATATTAATTAATCATGACTTTACGCTTATTACTGCTTTCACTACTGGCATTTACTTTTGCCTGCCAGCAGCAAGAAACAGAAAAAAAGACTTTAGACTTAGCTTCGCAGAAACCAACAGAAATGGTAAATGTATTTCTGGGTTCTTCTGGAGATCATGGGCAAATGTCTCCTGCGGCTTCGTATCCATTTAGTATGTTGAGTATAGGGCCTCATACTTATCCAGCTACCCACACCGGATATGAATATTACGCAAAAGAATTTCTGGGTTTTTCACACACACGTTTAGAAGGTGTAGGCTGCCAAGGTAGTGGCGGAAATATATTAGTAAGACCGTTTTTAGGAGATAGTTGGGAAACCTCAGATTTAATTAAAACAGAAGACAAAGCAGCTCCCGGTTATTACAGTGTAAAGTTTGAGAATAAAATAGCAGCAGAGTTTGCCGTTGCCGACAGATACGGTGTACATCATTACCAATTTCCAGAAGGTGAAAAAGGATTTTTTATAGACCTGCGCTATGCTACTGTTAATCGCTTTCAAGAAGAAGAACACCATATAGAAGGCAATACCCTAAGCGGTTGGATAGATACCAGAACAACTTGTGGTGCAGGTAAGTACAGAATTTACTATTACATGGAGTTTAGTCAGCCTGTAAACTGGCAAGAAACAGAAGCACACAAACTAACAGCTACTGTTGATAAGTCTCAAAAAGATGTAGAAATCTATGTTGCACTTTCTTCTGTAAATGTAGAGTATGCGAAAAAAGCACTAACTAAAGCTTCTCTAAATGAAACCAAAGAAGTGAGTGACGAAGCTTGGAACGAACTATTAGGTCATATTAAAGTAAAAGGAGATGAAGAAAGAATGAAAATGTTTTATTCACTTCTATACAGAGCTATACAATCACCTTATGTAATTTCTGAAGACGATGGTACTTACAGAGCTGTTGATGGTTCTGTGCAACAATCAAAAGAACCTATTTACAATGGTTGGGCAATTTGGGATAATTACCGCACGCAATTACCGCTGTTATCTTTAATCTACCCAGATGAGTATCAAAACATATCTGCTTCTATAGCCAATCTTTATCCTTATGGTAAAAGAGATTTTGCTACAGAGCATGAGCCATCGCCTACAGTCAGAACAGAACATGCTATTCCGGTTTTGTGGGATGCTTATCAAAAAGGATATAAAATAGATTTTGAGAAAATTGCTGAATACCTCATTAAAGAATCAGAAACACTCGATTATTCACATCCAGATAAAGCCTTAGAAGCTTCTTACGATGCTTGGGCACTTTCAAAAATTCTGGCCTCACTTGGCAGAGACGATTTGAGCGAGCAATTCAAAAAGAAAGCACTCGAATACAAAAAAGGTTGGGTAAACGAATTTAAAGATTTAACCAAAGATGATGTAGATAGAATGGGAGCTAGAGGTATGTACCAAGGTACTATCTGGCAATATCGTTGGTTTGTGCCTTTCGACCAAAAGGGCCTTATAGAATTGATAGGAGGCGAGGAGCAGTTTTTAGCTGAGCTAGACGAGTTCTTTGGGCATGACTATTACAACCATGCAAACCAACCAGATTTACAGACAACCAAAATGTATCAAGGAACCTCTCAGCCTTGGAAATCACAGGCAATTATCCACAAAGTAGCGGTTGATACTGTAATTCAGCATTACTTTAATAACAACAGCCGTGGAACAGGTTCTTATGTGGGCAAGATTTACAAAAACGATCCGGCAACCTACCTACCTACCATGGATGATGATGCTGGTACCATGTCTAGCTGGTATGTGTGGGCGAGCAGTGGTATTTTCCCTGCATGCGTAGGTGAGCCAGTGTACTACCTACATGCACCACTTATGGAAGAAGTAAGCATTAACTGGCCAGAAGGTGAGCCTTTAACCATTAAGGTGACGAACTACGATCCAGACCATGCATACATTAAAGAAGCAACTTTTAACGGAAAGCCTTTAAACAAAAACTGGCTAACTCATAAAGAAATTAGAGCCGGTGGCGAACTGGTAATTACAACTTCGGCAATACCAAATAAAAATTGGGGAACAGCCGAGCCATTCCTCACCAGCTTTCAATAAGAAACTGATTAGATAATTTATTTTACAACCTCAGAAACTCGAATTTTTGAGGTTGTTTTCTTTTGTGGGGGTTTGATAACCTTAAACTTGTTTTGAAAAGCAAAGAGTGCGAAATTGTTCATCTAAATAAAAACTAATCACCAGCATGAAACTAATTGCACATACAGACAAAATCTGGACAATAGAAGGTTTTTTATCTGAACAAGAGTGTAAAGACCTTATTACTTTTAGCGAGCAGAAAGGCTACGAAGAAGCAAAAGTAAGCTTTCCATCAGGTGCTAAGATGATGAAGGGTTTGAGAAACAATAACCGCTTGATGTTTGAAGATACAAGTCTGGCTGAAAAGTACTGGGAAAGGCTAAAAGCTTATTGTCCTGAAACAATAGAAGATGTACAAGCACTGGGTTTAAATGAGCTATTTCGCTTTTACAAATACGAATCTGGCCAGAGGTTTAAACGACATATTGATGGCAGGTTTAAAAGAAATGAAGTTGAAGAAAGCAGAATCACATTTATGATCTACCTCAACCAAGGTTATTTAGGAGGAGAAACCAAGTTTGATGAAATAACAATCTCACCCAAAACCGGAACGGCACTTTGTTTTATCCACGAGCAAAAACACGAAAGCATTCCAATTAATGAAGGAATTAAATATGTTATTAGAACAGATGTGATGTATAGAAAGACTTCTTAACATATCTCTCAGCACCCACCTGTAATAAATCAGCACAACCGACAACTAATAGGTAAAATCAATCTGTTTAGCTTTTGCTGAACATTGAATTTAAAACTAAAAATTGAAGGTTATGAGAATAAAATCGAGTGCTGCAAATGGAAGTTTTAATGTATTAGATAGAGGTTTTGAGGTTTTACAAGTGAAATATAAAAGCGTTTTTTCTTGTAAAGCTACAGCCGAATACCAAGGCAATATTATTGAAATTAAGCCCAAAAGTATTATTTCTAGCAAATACGAGATTTATAAAAATGGGATAGAAGTTGGTGATATTACTTCTAAATGGAATGGTAGTATGACCATTCGAATAATTGATGCAGATTATTACGAAAGAAATTTTATTCTCAAAGCTAAAGGGTGTTCAGGTACAAACTTTAAATTGTTAGACGAAAATAAAGATACAGTTTTAACCATGGATTCAGGTTTTAGCTGGAAAACCATGAACTATGATTTTGAGATCGATTGGGCGCATATAGATTTTGATGTTGCAGAGTTACTGATCTATTGTGGTTATGCGGCAAAATCATATTTTACCAAAATGGCTGTGGTTTAGAGACTATAATAGTTTTGGGTTTATAATTATCAAATCTTCATTTCTGCTAAATTTAGGCTTCTTAAGAACTGAAAAAGTAGAAATGAAGATAAATCAAATTGTTTTAGCACTAGTGTTGAGTTGCTGTTTTGGAACGCTGCTCGCTCAGCATCCAGAAATTTTAAAAAGTAAAGCTCCTTTTGCAATAGGAGAAATTCTTGAAATACACTCTAAGATTCTGGATGAAAACAGAATACTAAATATTTACCTACCGCAAGGTTATTCCCCAGATTCTGCCAAAACATATCCAGTTATTTACCTATTAGATGGCTCCAAAGACGAAGATTTTATCCATATTGCTGGCTTGGTGCAGTTTGGTTCTTTCTCGTGGATTAATATGTTGCCCGAAAGTATTGTGGTAGGCATAGCCAACATTGATAGGGAACGCGATTTTACTTATCCAACCAATAACCCCAAATTAAAAGAAGATTTCCCTACTACAGGGAGTTCGGCAAAGTTTATCCAGTTTATTGCATCGGAGCTTCAACCATATATAGATCAAGCTTACAATACCCGTGCAAGCAAAACCCTTATTGGCCAGTCCTTAGGTGGTTTGTTGGCTAGTGAAATTCTCTTAAAACATCCAGAGATGTTTGATAACTACATCATTGTAAGCCCGAGTTTGTGGTGGGATGATGAATCGCTTTTAAAGTTTGCACCACTGCCTAACCTTTCAGAGAAATCGATTTATGTTGCTGTTGGCAAAGAAGGCGAAATAATGGAACGAACTGCGAAAGAGCTGTATGAGAAATTAAAACCAGCTCAGCCAGACACTAATAAATTACACTTCAGGTTTTTAGAAGCCCACAACCACGGTGACGCATTGCACCAAGCTGTTTATTATGCTTTTGAAAGTTTATTTAAAGCTCAATAAGAGAGATTATTATTGCACTTTACATAGTTAGAATTGAGCTTTTTTAATACTAATCTTCTAACTTACAAACACTCAATATTTAAATTATCTACTCATCAACCTATGAAATACATATTACTTCCCCTCATCTTAACATGTCTTTTATTTTCGTGCGCTAAGAAAGAAGAACCTGTAAAAGACCCCGGTTATATTCCCTTAAATTACAGCTTGTATTTTGGAGATAATAAGGCTGGCTATTTCAAAAGTATGAAAACCGAAGATGGAAAGTTTAAGTACATTTTTGAATATAATGATCGAGGAAGAGGCCCATATATCGAAGAAGTAATTCAGTTGAGAGATAATGGCATGCTCGAATCAATCAGGATTAACGGGCATAATTACCTTAAAGACACGGTGAACGAAAGGTATCAGGTAAAAGGAATGTCTGCCAAATGGATGAGCACATCGGAAAGAGGCGAATACGATTTGGGAGGAAATGAATACTTTATCGGAATTAATAGCACCATTGGAAATACAGAGATGATGGTGCGAAAAATGATGGAAAGCGAAGATCAATCTATCAACCTTTTGCCAAGCGGCACTGCAAAGCTCAGCAATATAGAAGAAATTGTAATTGGAGATACACTCAAGCTTAAGTTAGTAGAAATTACTGGACTTTCTTTTAAACCAGAATATGCTTGGTTCGATCAGTTTAATCGCATATTTGCGCTGCCTTCAACTTGGTTGAGCTGCATTAGAGATGGATATGAGCCGATTAATGAGCAACTTCTCGAAATTCAAACCCAAAAAGAAAAAGACTACTATAACAAACTGGCACGCGAACTTACCCAAAAGCCAAGTGGCAAAGTAATTATTAAAAACGTAGCTGTGTTTGATGTAGCCACTGGCAAAATGCTAGTAAACAAATCGGTCGTAATCAATGGAAATACGATTGAAGGTATTCTGGCAGAAGGTGACGATTTACCAGAAGCAGCAAAAGTGATCGATGGAACAGGCAAAACACTATTGCCCGGTTTGTTCGATATGCACACACACTTAGGTAGGTCAGATGGTATTTTAAATCTGGCAGCGGGAGTTACCTCAGTCCGAGATTTAGCCAACTCTTTCGACTTACCAGAAATACGAGATGAGTTTAATACAGATAAAGTTTTAGGTCCCAGAATATTAATTATTAGCGGCTTTATAGATCAGGCTGGCCCTTATGCCGGACCAATAGGAAAGATTATTAAAACGCTAGACGAAGGTTTGGCAGCCGTAGATTTCTACAAAGAAAAAGGCTACGATCAGATAAAGCTATACAGTTCTATTGATCCTTCTTGGGTTAAACCAATTGCAGAAAAAGCACATGGTCTTGGTATGCGAGTTTGCGGACATATTCCTGCATACATGCTAGCCGAAGATGCTGTAAAAGCCGGTTACGATGAGATTCAGCATATTAACATGATTGCCCTCAACTTTATGTCAGACACGATTGATACACGCACTCCACTTCGTTTTTCTATGATTGGCGAACAAGCAGCAAATATCAACATCAAAGGCAAAGAGTTTCAAGGTTTTGTGAAATTGCTAAAGGAGAAAAACATTGTGCTAGACCCTACAGTGTCTATTTTCGAAGGTATGCTAACAACCAAAGCAGGAGAACCCGATCCGCAGTTTGAAGCCATTCTCGATAGACTGCCGATTCAGGTAAAGCGTGGGTTTTACTCTGGTGGTTTGCCAATTCCCAAAGGCAAAGAAACGCAATACAAAGAAGGATACAACCAGTTGCTAAACATGATTAATGAATTGCACAAACAAGGTATTACCATGGTTCCGGGTACAGATGCCATGTCTGGTTTTGCTTTACACAAAGAACTGGAAAACTATGTAAAAGCGGGTATTTCTACAGCGGATGTATTAAAAATGGCAACACTTACTTCTGCTGAGGTAATTGGTGTGGCAGACAAATTAGGCTCAATAGAAAGCGGCAAAGAAGCAGATTTAATTCTGGTAGATGGAAATCCGCTAGAAAACATCAGCGATATAAGAAGGGTAGAATTGACAATTAAAAACGGCAACCTCTACAACACAGCAGATTTATACAATGCGATAGGAGTAAAACCTTTTGAATGATTATGATGAGATTAAAAGTTCTAAGATCAACTCAAACAAGTCAAGCTTGAATCTAAAGGTCGACTTGGGAACGAAATACTTCATCTTTAATAAAATTAACGATGCATCAAAAATACCAGCTAGAAAAATCTCTATGGACAGAAAAAGACTATGAACAAATGGGATGGCACGATGCTCTCATTTATGCATTTTCTTTACAAGAAAATTCGGATGAAGGTATAAGTGAAATATTATTTGATATAGATTACATTATTAAATGGGTAAATCCAATTTCACCAAATCAACATTTCTCATTTTTTATTTCACCTTGCACGTTAGTTTTTAGAGATGCTGTTAACTTAAAAATTGATATAGATACCGAAAACTTTTTCCCGCTTGAGCTCGAAGTATCTGATTTAATACTTGAAAAAGAATTAGATTTTAAAAATGGGCATAAAGCTTATGAGTGGAATTTAAGTACTCAAGTGGGAGATATAAAATTTCAAGCATCAGGCTTTGAACAATATGTTAGAAAACTTCCGAAGTACACACAGATTCAACAACTAACAATGGAAGAGCGAGGTGGTGTTTCATTTGAAAAGTTGGAAGTCAATATTGAAAACGACTAAAAATACTGATGCTATAATATAATTGTACAAAGCAATAGAGCTTAAACCTTTTGAGTGATTATGATAACTGCAATGTCTGATGAAGAAATAAAAGCAAGTATTTCTAAGAAAGCTATTGATTACGGTGTACCTACAGAATTTTCTGCATTGTATGATGATTTGAGTGACGCTTTCAAAGAAAGTTTTCAATCAAAAATTGTAGATGTAGATTTCGGTTTGCCTATAGTAAAATATGGACATTCCAATGGAAATTGGGTAATAATTGGTACTAGGAGTTTAGCTGTATTTAATGGTAAAATAAAATTTATTGCTAATGATGAAATTAGTTTATTTACAACACCTGATTCTGAAACAGAGAGAGCTAAAGTAATTCAGCCAAATAGAATGATTCGAAGATTTGAATATGAGATTTTAACTATACAAACTCATAATGACTCAACAGATATTTGGATAAATAAAGCACGCGAATATTATAGCTTTTGGCATATGATGATTAGATATAATCATTTAAAAAATGATCCAAGTAGTTATAGACTAGAGATGTGATTGATTAATACTGTAATTTGATAAATAAAAAATGGCAATCTCCAAAAGTGATTTAGAAGATGAATATAAAAGCAGAATCAACAGGGTTTTTGAGTATATCGACGAAAACCTGATGGAAGATTTGTCTTTAGAAACGATCTCAAAAATCGCCTTTTTCTCTCCTTATCATTTCCATAGAATATTTAAAACTATCACTGGTGAAACCCTAAACGAATACATTACCAGACAGCGAATCGAGAAGGCTGCCGCTATGCTTTTATATAATAGCAATAGCCGAATTACAGAGATTGCTTTTCAATTTGGTTTTAGCGAAAACTCCGCTTTTACCCGGGCATTTAAGAAGTTTTATCAGTTGAGTCCAACAGCTTTTCGGGAACAACACACGAATAAGTTTAGTAAGATAAACCAACTTAAAAGCAAGAATGGTCAAGCCTACCCAAGTCGTGAGCAATACCTTAGCAACATTGATAATCTTAAAAATTGGATTAAAATGAATGCTAAAATTGAAGTAAAGGAAATGCCCAAGATGGAACTGGCATACATCACCTGTATCGGAGATAAAAATGTGAGTAATGCATTTGATAAACTAGTTAAATGGGCAATGCCAAAAGGTTTGTTGGCGAAAGAAGAAACTAAAATGGTTACCATTTACCACGATAGTTTTAAAATTACAGAGCCAGAAAAAGTGAGAATGAGTGCTTGTATCTTGCTAACAGAACCGGTTGAAACAGAAGGTGAAATTGGCTTAACTACTATAGAAGCAGGCAAGTTTATAAAAGGTAGTTTCGAAATAAACCTTTCAGATTTTGAGCAAGCATGGAGTGGTTTATTTATCTGGATGAATGAAAACGGATATAAAAAAGCAGACAGAAATCCTTTTGAAATTTTCCATAACAACTACCAAGACCACCCAGAAAAAAAGTGTATTGTTGATTTATACATTCCTATTGAATGACAGATTGTTGTAGAACAAAGAACCCATAAAATGTTATTTAACTGAATAAAATCAACAAAAACATGCAATACAGAATTGAAACTATACAAGAGAAAAAACTGGTAGGAAAATGCTTAACCATGTCATTTGCTCACAACAAGACTGGTGAATTATGGAAAAACTTTATGCCATTAAAGAATCATATTCATAATAAAGTTGGAACAGAAATGTATTCCCTACAAAGCTATCCGGGTAATTTTTTTGTGGGATTTAACCCAAACGCCGAGTTTGAAAAATGGGCTTTGGTGGAGGTCGAGAATTTTAATAATATCCCAGAAGGTTTAGATAGCTTTACACTAAAAGGTGGCATGTATGCTGTTTTTGTCTATAAAGGTTATCCGGCTGAAGCAGCACCGTTTTTTCAGAATATTTTTGCAAATTGGTTACCTAATTCGCCTTACACACTAGACATTCGCCCACATTTCGAAATACTGGGGAACAAATACCAAAATAATAGTCCAGAATCTGAGGAAGAAGTATGGATACCAGTACGAGAAACGTTTAGCGTTTAGTTGTATAATTTTAATATTTAAATGGATAATAGAAACTCTACTTTTGTTACAGTACTCGCTTGGGTTTTAATCATATTCTCAGGTTTTGGTTTAGTAATTTCAATATTCCAAAACATCTTATTGAATACTACTTTCCCTATAGACGAATTTGAAAATGCGATAACCACTGATGAAGATGATGGAATTTACACGCTAATTTATTCAAATTTTAGACTCATAATCGCTTTGGTAGGCTTGGTAATACTCGCTTTTTTTATAAGTTCTATTGCTTTATTAAAAAGAAAAAACTGGTCGAGAATAAGCTTATCTATATTATTTAGTATCGGTATACTTCACATGGTATTTTCAATATTAATGCAATTTTATTTTATTGTAGGGGATGAAGGCTTATTTGACATAAGCGATCCTTTTTTTTGGGGTATATTGTTTATCGCATTCTTTGGAATAAGCATGATTTCCTTGTTACTGTGGTTAATATTTAAATTAAACTCTAGCAAAGTAAAAGCTGAATTTATTGGCTACAGTTAACCTGTAATTGCATTAAACAGTTATTTGCTATTCCTGAAAATAAAAATGCTCGTCGATTTTTCGGTTGCTGAGCCATCAATTCGCAGGCTTCTTTGCATAAAAAAACAACTATGCAAAAAGTCTATATCTTATTCTTTTCGACTTTAATATCTCAATCTGTTCTTGGTCAAGACCTTGGGATGTATGTATTTGCTAGAACACCACAAATGGTGAGCTACAACTTTAAAGAAGCTAATTCCACTTTTAGCCAAGGTGTGTCGAGTGGTATTGGTTTCACACATAAAAAGTTATTCTTAGAGCTAGGAGCTTACATTTTAGAAGGAGATAGCTATGGTTATTATTCCTTTTTCGGTTCCAATCTTAATTCGGTAGACCTTGGTAATTTCATCCGTCTAAATACTAATCTATTTGGCGAAGTAACCAATATACCTTCTCAAGAAGAGCAATCTGATGCATCATGGATATTTACCAGTGGAGTGTGCTTTTTCCC
>PBYL01000477.1 GCA_002729595.1 Thalassovita sp.
AGGTATTGAAGATATATCCGGATTTAACTCATTTGTATGCTTATCGGGATTATAAAACACAATACTCACTATTGAAAGCTTCCAGCGTCTGCCAATTCGCTCGGCTTTAATTGTCGCTACTCTTTCAGATTGTCTATAAGGTCTTTTAATTATTCTATGCTGGCTTCTAAAGAAGCTTTTATAATATACCACTGCATATACATAGTCTTTAACACCTATGCTAAAGGTTTCAATTTCAGAAAAGTCGATTGTGGGCTCAACACTTTTCTCATAAAACAAGTCAAGATCGTTTAGGTATTTTTTTACCGGCGAATCTTTTGAACGCTGCGAGTAATCGAAGTAGTTAGGGTCAATATCATCTTCGATAATAACATCACCATCTACAAATATTTGATTACCCGATGCAGGATTATAACTGTTTACTGAAATTTCATTTCTCTTGTATTCTCCAAGTTCTGGATCTACAACAGTGTTAAGCAATAACTCGAACTCTTCAATAAAAGACTCAGACAAATATTTTATCTCATTGATATCGCCATTAGATAGGGAATCAACCTGACTTGCCTGAGCCCTTGCTTGAAAAGAAAAAAAGCATAAGCTTATGAAAAAAATAGAATACTTTTTCACGATTATTTTAGATTTAGAACTCTCTTCTTGAATTCATTTTTCTGATGATCGTCCATTTTCGTTAGGCTGCTAACAAGCCAACCTGAGTTTTTCTCGTTTCTTTCGAAGTTTTTAACTGTAAAAGTCCATCCGTCTATTTGCAAGAAATGATACTCGATTTTATCTACCTGCTTAATTGAGATGTTTTTGCAAGAAAGCAAACTCATAAACAATGTAAGTTGATCTGGTACAAAATCTCTCGATACATAGTTTTTCATGTTCGAAGTATCATCTAAAGCCCTATCCAAAGACACAAAGTTGGTTCCGTGACTTGCTGGATTAATAGATTTAGACTTGTCTAAACTTTCGGGTAGAGATAAAAAATCTGCATCTACAGAAGTGATAACCCATTTTACTGCATTGCTTCTAGGATTCTTTTCGATGTTCATTATCATCGTCATTGGAATTTCGTCTCCCTGATAAACTACAGTACAATTGAGTTTTGCATACCAATCTTCATCATCAAAATGAAGCATATATGGTTTGTTATTTACTTGCTTGATAAACTCAGTTACTTCGTCGAGCTTCCAAGATTTATCACTTTGGTTAAATAGCGATTTGATTAAGTCGCTTCTAGAAATATCCTCAGCGCTATAATTTTCTTTAAGGTATTGGTTTATTAGAGTTTTTTCTGAATTGTTAAATCTTTCAATAAACTCATCTATTTGCTTAACCTCAAAAGCAAAATTCTCATTGCTAAAATTAATGCTTTGGGCTGAAACCTGAATTGCAGTCAGTAGGCTGATTAAGAAAAGATATAGTTTCATTGTTACTAAATTGGTTAAAATAATTACAGGCAGGCTCTTCTATTCGACTTATACCTGCCTGATTTTATTGCCATACTTTATAACAAAACCTAATTTGTTGTTTGTTATAAATTTAATTTTAGTTCATTTATCCTCAATCGGTCTGTACAACTCCGATATCTCCTAGGTAAACATCCCATAAGGTTTGTTTTTCACCTACTACATATTTGTCGTAAGTTTTCAGAATTACTGTCATGTTTTTCTTGGTAACATCAGTATAAACTAATGATCCATCTATAAAACCTTCAAATTTTTGCTGAAGCGTTACGATACCATAGTAGTTTCCATCTTCACCTTTACGAATGTTACTTACGTAGCTGATATCAGACCAAGAAACTCTTACGTCGTCGTATTTAAGAAGTTTCAACTTCTCGAAATAAGTTCTGATCTTATACTTGTTTACTACAGATCTGTTTTTTGAAGAAACCTCCATTACACGGTTTTCATCAATAAATAATTTTACTGCAGCATCTATAGCTTCGTTAGCTTTTTGGAATTTTGTATTCTTGTTTGCAATTAATCTAAGGTAATCTTCTAACTCCTTAGTTTTTGCAAGGGCTTTTTCCTCAAATTCTTCTTTTTTCACATTTGGCATTCCTTCATCAAGAATGTTATCTCCATTGCTACCAGAGTTGGTAGTAGTGGTAGAACTACCTGTATTTGTGTTTAAAGAAACATTTTGAAAATTACCAGTAGCCAAAGAATTATCCATACCTTTAATTTCGTCGCTAACTACATTTAAAGCTTTCGCAACTTCATCAGCAGCAGCATACATTTGGTATTTGCCATCTTTATACAAAATCATGTATAGATTGCTTGTATTAACAGAAGTAGGATTACCAGACTTAAGGTCTTTATAATTTACCTTGCCCATGCTAATATCTGTAATATTAGCCGCAATCACTTTCTTATCTTTGGTTACAAGCTTATCGATTTTATTATTAGTACCAGATGCATATGCAACACTCACTAAATCCTTTTTTGCATCAGAGTAAATATGATAGGTACCTAAAGGATAGATTGCCATCATTATATCCGACTTTAGAATGTTGTAAAACTGACCCAATTGGTCATTTGCCACCTGATATTTAACCAAATCGGCATTGATGTCCATTGACTTTATTCTCGTAGAGCGAGAATCAGGGAAAAACAGCACTTCCTGTGATTGGGCAAATAACTGTGAGCAAACAGCAAACAATGCGATTATTAGAGGCAGTGCTCTTTTATTTACTTGTAATGCCAGGTTTAAACTTCTCATAATAGATTTTGAAGACTTAATTTATTGAAAATCCTTATAAAATTTGGTATATCAGTAGATTTACTTCCAAAGTACAATCAAATATTACACCTAATAATATTACTTTCTAAAGCTTAATTTACTGAAAAAATATAATTTATTACCTGCAAATAAAAACTACTAACAATATAATCTACTAATCAATTTCGATATAAAATGTTAACTATTAACCAATCTTATTAGAAAAACCATTTAAGATTTTTCTTCAATTACTTCAAACAAACTGCTAGTGAAAGGTATATTTAACACTTAAATCAACTTGATTATCAATAAATTATAAACTTATATTTTTATTTATTGATACTTCCTTTACGAGATTTAGTCGTCGTGGTTATTTGTTAGATGGGATTATTTACATTTGTTAATTAATTAAAATTAGAAATTACTAAGATCAATTAAAAATTTATACTAACTAGTATAGCATAATTCTTACATGATTTTTTTTCTAATTTATTATGCATTTTGCAAAGATTTATTGCTTGCAAATTCAAAGGTAAACTAAAAATATTTAATTATTTTTTCTGAGCGACTTTTTATACAACCAGATATAAACTAAAAAGGCGCTTATAATTACCAGTAAGCTTATTAATTGCGAATGTGTAATTAATCCATTAAACAAAAAGCCGCGTTTGTAATCACCTCTAAACTCCTCTAAAAACATTCGGCCAAAAGAATAGATCATTAAATACAGCAGAAAAATTTGTCCATCAAACTTTTTCTTTGCTCTGTAGATTCCCAAAAACAGGATAATCATACCCAAGAAAAACACACTGTATAATTGAGAAGGATGTAGTGCTTCGTTTAATGGTCTTGCATGGCTTCGTGGATCGGTAAAAGTAACTGCAAGTGCAGAATCTGTTGGCAAACCATAGCAGCAGCCTGCAAAAAAACAGCCTAACCTCCCAAAAAAATGCACTATACAGGTTGTGAGAGCCATAATATCTAGCATACCAGTAACTGGCAAATTGTGTTTCTTAAAAAACCACAACATAGCTGGAATACAAAATAAGAGAGAGCCAAAAAAGACAAAGCCATTTTCAAACCCAGCAAATATTTCATTTGGAGACTGCAAATATCTAATAGGATCTTCTAAAAAAAATAAGGCTTTACCACCTACAAATGCCGCTATAATAAGTATAATTACAAGGTCTGCTGTTTGTGAAGCCTTTACATTATATTGTTTCTTCGAATAATATGCAGTGTGCCAATAGGCCAACAAAGTACCTAAGGCAATCATAAATCCATAGCCGTAGATTGTTATTTTATCAGGAAGAAAACTGCTCAAAAAAGTTGGTGTATCCCACTCAAAAAATACCGGATGCATAAAAAATTATCTTTTGCCTGTCGTTTGCGTAAATCGAAAAGCTGAAAATAAAAATCATTTTCATCGAAAATTAACTCGACTGGAATATTTTTGGCAAAAACTAAAACTATCGCAATAAATATTTAAATAAAATTAGCTTATGAAATGTCTCATTATTGATCCAATGTATCCGGGAATTCAGGAGTTATTAAGCGATTTTGGCTTACAATCTGACCATTTCCCCGATATTACACCAGAAAAAGTATTGGAAATAATTCCTCAGTATGAAGGATTAATTCTTAGAAGCAAAATGAAAGTTGATATCGACTTTCTTGAAAAAGCAGCAAAGCTAAAGTTTATCGCCAGAGCAGGTGCAGGTGTAGATCAAATTGATGAAGATTATTTAGAGAAAAGACAAATCAGGCTTTTTAATGCGCCTGAAGGTAACAGAGATGCTGTCGGAGAACACGCTCTAGGTATGTTACTATCTCTTTTAAATAAATTACATACTGCAGATATTGAAGTACGAAATAAACAATGGAGAAGAGAAGCTAACCGCGGGTATGAGGTAAAAGGTAAAACTGTAGGCATTATTGGCTATGGCAATATGGGAAAAGCTTTTGCTAAAAGACTAAGAGGTTTTGAGTGCAAAACTATAGCTTACGATATTAACCCAGATGTGGAAGCGAACAGCGATGCGCAAATAGTGGATTTAGAAACGCTTTTCAACGAAACAGATATTTTAAGTTTACATATTCCTCTTACACCAATTAGTAACAAAATGGTTAATGAGGAATTTCTCGACAAGTTTAAAAAACCAATCTACCTTATAAATACTGCACGTGGGCCAGTTGTTCCTTTTTCTGCTGTTAAATATGGCTTAGAAAAAGGATTAATTACAGGTGCAGGACTGGATGTGTTGGAAAATGAAAAACTTTCTACCCTTACTCCAAGCCAAGCAGCAGACTTCGATTACATATCCAAATTGCCAAATGTATTGCTATCACCACACGTTGGTGGCTGGACGTTTGAATCTTACCAAAGAATAAATGAAGTACTGGCTGAAAAAATAAAAAAAGCCTATTTCGAATAAGATAGATATTAGAAGAAAGTTAAGCTGAATTTATTTCAGCTTTCTTCTACTTTCTAGAACTGAATACAAAATAACTGAGCCTATTATTAATAGTGCACCTATATAAAAAGAGAAATTCATTTTCTCTTTCTCACCTAAAAATAAAAGTGCCACCAATATCCCATAAATCGGAGACATATTAGCAGAAAGAGTTACTGTAAATGGTGAAATAGATTTCATCAACTTTATAAACTGAGAGTAAATAAAGATTGAGAATACAAAGACTAAAGCTGCTATAAAAGCCCAATCTTTTAATGAGGGAACCATCATAGAATAACCCTCTGTGCTAATAAAAAATATATATATAGGTATGAAAATCACAGTACCTAACCATGCTCCTGCCATTTGATAAAAAGAAATTACGTAATGGTGGAAACCTCTGCTCAACCTTGCATTAAAAACTGTAACAATCGCTCCTAATAAACCAGCAATAATTCCGATAACTAAACCTAATGGATGCTCTATACCAGATCGTGTAATTACTAAAATTCCAATAATTACTACTCCACCAGTGATTAGCTGTATATAATTGATCTTTTTCTTTTCAATAAAAGGAGTAATAAAACTCACCCAAACAGATGAAGTTGAAATACCTATTAAGCAAACTGTAGCATTAGATATTTTTGCTGAAGCAACAATTAGCAACCAATAAATGCCTGTGAGTAGACCGCTAAGCAATATTCGAAGCAAAGCATCTATTTCAAGATTTAGTCTGTACTTTTTTACATAGCTAAATACACCTAGAAATAGAAAAGCTACTAATGTTCTGTAAAATACGATCTCCAAAGCAGGTAACGAAATAAACAATACAATAATAGGAATTGCACTGCTGAGCAAAACAATGAAATGAAGCGCAAAAAAATCACCTGTCTTTGACGGCATCCTTTGTTTGTTTTAAAAAAATCCCATTTTTATGGGCTTTGTATCCTAATAAAAAAGTCATTTACATTAGTTGAATTAACGCACAATAGTCTTTCGTATTAAAAAACTGTCTATGTAATTTTTCTTTAAAGCTTAAATAATTTTAAAATTCAGGATTAATAAAGCTTTTTAATGGCAATTACTTTTAAACTATCCTTAAAATCGCAAATTTTGCACAATCAAAATTTGTTGTCACTAAACTGTGATTCAAAATTTTTATAAAATTAAATTTTAAACATGATTAACATCACTTTACCTGACGGATCGGTCAGACAACATGAGAAAGGCGTTACTGGCCTAGATGTAGCCAGAGGCATTAGTGAAGGGTTAGCCAGAAATGTGCTCGCGGCTAAAGTAAATGGAGAAGTGTGGGATGCCACACGTCCAATTGAAAACGATGCAACGGTGCAGCTTCTCACATGGAACGATACGGAAGGTAAAGCAACGTTCTGGCACTCTTCTGCTCACCTTATGGCTGAAGCTCTTGAAGCATTATACCCAGGAGTAAAATTAGGTATAGGACCTGCTATTGAAAGTGGTTTCTACTACGATATAGATTTTGGTGATAAAACTTTCTCTTCTGACGACTTTGAGAAGCTAGAAGCTAAAATGCTTGAATTGGCTCGTGAGAAAAATGAATATGTTAGAAGCGAAATCTCTAAAGATGATGCTACTAAATATTTTAAAGAGAAAGACGACCCTTATAAACTCGAATTAATCGATGGATTAAACGACGGGGAAATCACTTTTTACCAACAAGGTAATTTTACTGATTTGTGTCGTGGCCCGCACATTCCTAACACTGGCTTTATTAAAGCCATAAAACTAATGAATGTGGCAGGTGCTTACTGGCGTGGTGACGAGAAAAATAAAATGATGACCAGAATATATGGCATCACTTTCCCTAAAGCCAAAGAACTTAAGGAATATCTCGAACTATTAGAAGAAGCAAAAAAACGCGACCACAGAAAACTTGGTAAAGAACTAGAACTTTTCGCTTTCTCAGAAAAAGTGGGAATGGGTCTGCCATTGTGGTTACCTAAAGGTGCACTTTTAAGAGAGAGATTAGAGAACTTCCTTAAAAAAGCGCAAGTAAAAGCAGGTTACGAGCCAGTAATTACTCCTCATATCGGACATAAAAATCTATATGTAACTTCTGGCCACTACGAAAAATATGGCGAAGATTCATTTAGACCAATAAGTACTCCAGGTGATGAGGAATATTTGCTTAAGCCGATGAACTGCCCTCACCACTGTGAGATTTACAAAACAAGACCAAGATCTTATAAAGAACTACCTGTTCGTTTTGCAGAATTTGGTACTGTTTACCGCTATGAGCAACATGGTGAGTTACATGGTTTAACAAGGGTAAGAGGCTTTACTCAAGATGATGCTCACATTTTCTGTAGACCAGATCAAGTGAAGGAAGAATTCATCAAAGTAATTGACCTTGTTATATACGTATTTGAATCCTTAGGATTTAGCGAATATACTGCTCAAGTTTCTTTAAGAGATCCTGAAAATAAAACCAAATACATTGGTGATGATGCTCTTTGGGAAAAAGCAGAAAGAGAAATACAAGAAGCAGCAGCAGAGAGAGATCTTGATACTGTTGTAGAATTAGGTGAAGCAGCATTCTACGGACCTAAACTTGACTTTATGGTGAAAGATGCCATTGGTAGAAAATGGCAATTGGGTACCATTCAGGTAGATTATCAGTTACCTCAGCGATTTGAGTTGGAATATGTAGGTGCTGATAATCAAAAACACAGACCTGTAATGATTCACCGTGCACCATTTGGCTCAATGGAAAGGTTTGTGGCTATACTTATAGAAAACTCTGGTGGAAATTTCCCTGTTTGGTTGGCTCCTGAGCAAATCGCAGTACTTCCTATATCTGAGAAATATCACGATTATGCTGAAAAAATATTTAGCGAGCTTCAAGAAAACGATATCAGAGGTTTTATAGATAGAAGAGATGAGAAAATAGGTAGAAAAATTAGAGATGCTGAGGTGAGCAAAATACCTTTTATGATTATTGTTGGGGAAAAAGAAAGCGAAACAAATACCCTTTCAGTAAGGAAAAAAGGTGAGGGTGATGTAGGTTCTATGAGTATTTCTGAGTTTAACGAATACTTCAAAAAAGAATCTGCGATCACAAATTAATTTGTGCATCATTCTAATGTAACAATGAATTAACATTAACAGCTATCTAAAAACAGATAGCTGTTTTTGTATATTTTTTATTTTTTTAACAGTTTTTATAAATTTTTTACAACAAACTCATCTTTTAACAACCAACACCCTAAAACACAGCTTTACCCCCCATTATTAAAAGTTACTTGTCTGTTAATAACACCCCCCACTCTCGAATAGCTTTTTGAATTTACTGTTAAGTTTCAATATTAAGCATTCAAAATATCTTAATGCATCCTCTTAGAAAATTTCCTGAACACTAAGTTAGCTTTGCCCCAACAAAGAAATTATCTAATCAGAAAATTTTACTTGAAAAAATCTTATGAACAAATTAAGAAACTTATTAGCAATTATAGCTTTGTTTTCATCGCTACTAGTTGTTACTTCTTGTGATGACGATGACGACCCAGCAGTTGTAGAAAGACCTTCTATCAGCTCTTCATCTGCATCTACTTCAATTATAACTGGAAACTCTGCGGCTCTTACATTTAATGTTACTGTACCTGGTGGATATGCTTCTTCTACTATTTCTGCTGGTACAATTAACAGTGAGCCTAGTGTTGGAGCTACTTCTGGAACTATTACAGCTTCTTACACTCCAACTTCTGCTGGTACTACTACTATTACTTTAACAGTAACTGACCAGCAATCAACTTCAAAATCTGAATCTATTTCTGTAGACGTTATTGCTAACGATCCTGTAGCAGGCGCTCCTCTTATTTCTGGTATTCCAGCAACAGCTAGTATTTACGTTGGAGATACTTTAGGTGGCGAAGCTACTGGCGATATCGAAGTTATTCTTACTGCTGAGGCAGGTATTTCTTCTTTCACTTTATCTGTAAACGACGGTGCAGAAACTGCATTAGGTGCTTATGATGGTTCTGCTACTGCCGATACTATTGATGTATATAGCTTAGGATACGCTCCTACTGAAGCTGGTACTTATGTTTTAGATTTCACATTAACTGATGCTGACGGTGAAACTGCTCAAGTAACTCACGTACTTACTGTAGAAGATGTTGAATATCCTACTTCTATCATCAGTGACAATATCGAAGAAAACACTACTTGGTATGCTGATACAGTATACGAACTTGCTGGTCGTATCGCAGTATTAGATGGTGCTGTTTTAACAATTCAAGCTGGTACTATTATTAAAGGACAAGCTGGTTCTGGTTCAAATGCTACTGCATTATTAATTGCAAGAGGTGGTACTTTAAATGCTGAAGGATCTCCTACTCAACCTATCATCTTCACTACAGTATCTGACCAAATTGCTCCAGGTCAAATTGCTAGCCCTAACATGTTACCAACTGATAGCGGTCTTTGGGGTGGTTTAATCATCTTAGGTAATGCTCCTATCGCTGCTGATGCTGAATCTATCCAAATTGAAGGTATTCCTCCATCAGATACTAACGGTTTATATGGTGGTACTGATCCTGATGACAGTTCTGGAACTATCCAATATGTATCTATCCGTCACGGTGGTGCTAACATTGGTGAAGGTAACGAAATTAATGGTATCACTTTAGGTGGTGTTGGTGCTGGAACTACTATCGACCACATCGAAGTAATTGGTAACCAAGATGATGGTATCGAGTTCTTTGGTGGTACTGTAAATGTAAACGACGTATTAATCTGGAATGCTGGTGACGATAGCTTCGACTACGACCAAGGTATCAGCGGTACTTTAGATAACTTCATTGGTATCTTAGGTCCTGATTCTGACCACGCTCTTGAACTTGACGGTCCTGAAGGTGCTGTTCCTGCTAACATTTCAGGTTCTTTCACTATCCAAAACGGTTCAATCAAAGGTAGTCTTGATGCTACTGGTGGTGAGTACGCTGACTTAAGAAGTGATATCAGAGGTGATTTAAATAACATTTACTTCTTCAACTTCAAAGCTAATTCAGATGTTGAGTTCGATAACAACGGAGTTTCTCAAAACTACATTGACGAACTAATCAACTTAACTAATCTACAATTCAATGTAAGTCACCTATCTGATGGTAACTTAACTATTGAAGATATATTCCAAGAAAAAGTTGCTACTGATGACAATGATGTTCCTACTGAAGATCCACTAGACATCTTCACTGAGAGACCATTAGAAAGTACTATTGAAGTAGTTACAACTCCAACAGTTGGTGCAGACAAAACTGAATTCACTGGATGGACTTGGGCTGACTACGCAGGTGAATTAGCAGATTTCTAATAAAAATAACCTTAATACAGAGGTTGCTCGCAAGCCATTCTGGCTTGCGAGCTTTTTTTGTAAAAAAAGACCTCGAAATTAT
>PBYL01000478.1 GCA_002729595.1 Thalassovita sp.
GGATCGTGATCAGTCCAGACTGGCTGCTTAGGAACGTCCTGCCCATAGGGTTCCTCTTCTCGATGCAGTTAGTTCTGAGCAACACCTCCTACATGCACTCGTCCGTTGCCTTCCTGCAAATGATGAAGGAGTGCAACATTGTTGTTGTCTACATATACATCATTGGTTTCTTGGTTCAAATACCAAGGAGGAGTATTGGTAAACTTAATACTATTACCATTACTAATAGAAAGCGTATTATCTTCAAAACTCAATTCTTGTAATTCATTGGTTGAAGATGTATCTGCTATTTCTACAGCTTCAGGTGTAAAAATTGTAAATTCAGGATATTCACCAGAAATTTCGGTACCACCAGTACCTATCAATGAGATTTCTTGATCGGGAGAGCTGTTAATTATATATCCGTTTTCTAGATTAATTCCTTCACCAGCTGCTAAAGAGTCTGCAGTTTTTAGTGCATAGAATGCAAATGGAACAGTGAGAAACTGTGTGACACCAAGTAATTGGTAACTGCTTCCTCCTCGTATATCTATTTCTATTTGTAGAAATTTTTCATTGTTTGTCCAGCTAATATTCTCGAACGAATTTACTTCTGAAACTCCTTGTCCAATAACTACATTGAATAGCCCAAATGTATTTGTTTTAATTAGATGTGTTTCAGAATAGTCTATATCCCCTTGAGGAGAGCTATTAAGAATAGTAATACGTAAAGAAATATCTTGCTCTGTAAGTGCATTACCATGTCTATCTGTAGCTACTCCTTGATAGCTTATTCCCTGAGGAATTTGTGAGTGGCAATTAAAGTATATGAGTGTTAATACTAGTGTGATTAAAGACTTATACATATATTATATAGTATTTAATTTTTAATTAGCTTTTGTGATTTTATAACTAGTCCTTGTTGATCAAGAATCTTAATGAGATAAATTCCATTTTTTAAATTAGAAACTTTAAATAGGTTTTCATCTTTCAAAATGTTTTGACTTAGTATTAAGATACCTGTGTTAGTATATAATTCTAAAACCGAATTATTACTTGGAGATTCGATATATAGTTTTTCTGAAAAGGGGTTTGGATATATTTGATATTTATCTTGTTCAGTTCGATCGTGTATTGCTGTTATTTCACTAGCACTATTGGTCACCTGAAAAGGAGAAACACTTACCTCACTAGAAGCAAAAGAAGTTTCCATCGCAGCTCCAGAAAAGGATGAAATATTTACTGAATCATTTGAATAGATATGACCAATAGAAGAAATTCTATAGATGCTATTAATTTGTGCAAAACATAAATTGAATGAAGTGAAGAAGAAAAGAAGTAGTAGAGCTTGTTTCATTAAAAAAGGATTTTTCGTCTAAAGTAATTAGCAAAATTTAGTTAACTAATATTGATAGGTTTTATTAACATTTATTCAGAAGTACCTTTTAAAAATAAAAAAACGCCCAATTCGACATCGAATTGGGCGTTTTTTTATTTTTTAATTCTTTTAGACTATCTCAAATCAATAACATCTACTCCAGGATAATCTGCTACATTAAAGACAAAGGCATTGTCGCTAATTTTGTTATCTGGTTGGAAATCGTTGATGAAGTAAGTGTATTGTCTTCCGTTTTTATAGAAGAATTTCCAACTGTTTAAGGTTTTGTTTTGCTTATGAATTGTAAGCTCAATTTTAAAATAACCTAACTCAGTATCTTCAGGATTTAACTCTACAACTTCATAAGTATCTCCGTCGATTTTTTTTTCTTCTACAAACCTGTATTTGAAACCTTCTTTATACATATTAGGAATTTCAGTAGGAGAAAGATCCTCAGGATCAGGCTCATATCCTGAAATTGTAACCTCATTGGTTTCTTTTAAATACACCCAAACATTCTCTTCGTTGTTATAAACTGCTTGTGAGCCAAGGTTGATTTTATACTTGTTTTGTTTTACAACGATGTTGCCTTTTACATTTTCAGATACATCATCTTCGCTACTTTCTATTTTGTAACTGAAGTTGGCTTTAAAAGCAGGAATGAGTTTGTATTTCTCACTCATTGCATCAAGAATGCTCTTTGCTTTTGGATCGTATTGTGCCATTAAGTTTGCGCTGCAAAAAAATACAGCTAAAGCAATTAATATTTGAATTTTGTGCTTCATAGCTAAAAATTGTGTTTCAGATTAGCTTATACGTTATATTTTTTAAAACGTTATACATTATTGGTCTAGACTCCTCAGAATTAACTCTAATTCTTCCAAATTCATAACCATAACCTGTCTGGCTTTGCTACCTTCAAAAGGACCAACAATTCCAGCGGCTTCTAATTGATCTATAATCCTACCAGCCCGATTGTAACCCAAACTAAGCTTTCTTTGCACTAAAGAAGTACTTCCTTGTTGATGTGCAACTATTAGTCGAGCGGCATCATTAAACATTGCATCTCTGTTTTTGAGGTCTACTTTAGTCGGATCTTTGTCTTCAGTTTCCACCTCTGGTAGCAGATATGCAGTGCTATAACCTTGTTGATTACCGACAAAGCTACAAATATTTTCTACTTCTTCGGTATCTACAAAGGCACATTGTAATCTGATAATATCAGAACTATTTGATAAAAGCATGTCTCCCATACCAACAAGTTGATCTGCACCACCTGTGTCAAGAATTGTTCTTGAATCTATTTTAGATGATACTTTAAAAGATAACCTCGCCGGGAAGTTGGCTTTTATTATACCAGTAATAACATCAACAGACGGTCTTTGAGTTGCAATTATTAAATGAATTCCGATTGCACGAGCCAATTGGGCTAATCTAGCAATAGGTAATTCTACCTCTTTACCGGCTGTCATCATTAAATCGGCTAACTCATCAATTACCAGAACTATGTAAGGTAAGAACTTGTGTCCTTTTTCCGGATTAAGGCGTCTATTTCTAAATTTCTTATTGTATTCTTTAATGTTTCTGCAACCTGCATCTTTCAACAAGTTGTATCTCATATCCATTTCAACACATAAAGAATTTAATACATTTACTACTTTACGTGTATCAGTTACAATAGACTCGTCTTCGTTTGGTAAGGTGGCCAGAAAATGCTGCTCAATTGTATTAAAGAGCGTAAGTTCTACTTTTTTCGGGTCAACTAATACAAACTTAAGTTCGGCAGGGTGCTTTTTAAAGATTAATGAAGCCAGAATAACGTTTAGCCCGACAGACTTACCCTGACCAGTAGCACCAGCCATTAATAAGTGAGGCATTTTAGCCAAATCCGTTACAAAAACTTCGTTTGAAATGGTTTTACCAAGAGCAATAGGAAGTTCCTTACTGCTATTCATAAACTTCTCTGTTGAAAGAACAGAGCGAATGCCAACCATTTCTCTATTTTTGTTTGGTACTTCAATACCAATAGTACCTTTACCTGGAATTGGAGCAATAATCCTGATACCAAGAGCAGCTAAACTCAAAGCGATATCGTCTTCAAGATTTTTAATTCTTGAAATCTTAATACCCGCTTCAGGAACAATCTCATATAAAGTAACTGTAGGGCCGATAGTAGCTCTAATAGAAGAAATGGTAATCTTAAAGTTGCTGAGTGTTTCAACAATTTTGTCTTTGTTAGACTGCAATTCCTCTGTTGTAACTTTTACTTTTCCTGTACTATTCGGATTTAATAGATCTAAATGCGGATATTCGTAGTGAGATAAATCTAGCGTTGGATCATACAAATCGAGATCTTCGATTGCTAATTGATCGCCCGGCTTTTTATTATTGGTAGAGTCAACTGTTTTCTCATTAAACTTAGTTGTATCCTCTACACTAAAAGATGGCTCTTGTTGATTTTTATCTTCTTTAGGAGCTTCAATTTGAGATGGTTGTACAGAAAGTGGTAATGTTTTTCCACTTGGTACAATGTCTTCGTCTTCCTGTTCTGTTTCTTTTTTACTTTGAGGTAGCTCTCTTCTCCTTCTTACTATTACATTTCTACTTGGTACTTGAATGTCTTCTTCTTCTGGGTCTTCCTCGATTGTAATTTCTACATCATTAGAAACTGCCGTTGTTTTTTGAGGTTCATCGTCTTCTTCGTCATCATCCTCATATTCTTCATCGTCTTGACCTCTGTTGAGAATAGAAGAAGTTCTTTCTCTAAAGTTCTCTGTAGCAGCCTGCATGTTGGTAAACATCTCTTTTCTGAGGAAGTAAATAATAAATACACCCATAGAAAAGATAAGGAAAAACATAGTTCCCCAACCGACTAAACTATCAAATACTTCAGCAGCCCTTAAGCCAATGCCACCACATAGAAAGTTAAGTGAGCCTGGTTCGGCAGATTTTTGAACAATATATCCCAATAACAAGCTGATCCAAAACATAAAAAATATGACTATTTTGAATGTCTTACCAACTGGAATTAGGTTTTTATGAAACACAGTTTCATATCCATATGCAAATAGGGGAGGTACAATCAGAATCGATGCGATACCAAACCATTCATATATAAATAAATGTGATAAAGCGGCTCCTGCTAGTCCGAGCCAGTTTCTAACTTCTTTGCCAGAAATTATAAATTCGCCAAAGCCGGTAGATTCAATTACACTTTGATCTGCCTGGCCTGTAAAGATGTATGATACAAGAGAAAGAAAGAGGAATAAAGAAAAGACCAATAACAAAAGACCTGCACTGGTTTTAAATCTTTTATCTTCTAAAAAACTGAGATCAAAATTGAAACCCGAAGAAGAGTTGTCTGATTTTGTTCTTTTAGTTTTTTCCCTGCTTGTACTACTTCCCTTTTGTCGTTTGCTGCTATTTCTTCTGTAGGAATTTCTTTTGGTCGCCATTTAAAAAATTTTGACGGAGTATAAATTTTATTCTCACTTATTATAAGCTATAAAAAAACAATTACAAATAGAGAGAATAATGTAAATGATTTTAGCCCTTTTAATTTTTTTCTATAGAAAATATACAAAAATATCTCTTTTAAAGGGCAAAGATCAAATTTACTTAAAAAATTTGTAGTCTAATTGTTTGCAATGAACTAATCTTTTTTTGAGAAAAGTTCATTGCAGTGAATAATTACCATATTCTAAGCATTGCCTCTGAACTTCAAAATGAGTTCGTTTTTGAGGTCGAATAGAGATTTTTCTAGACCCACAGGGTATTGGTGAGGGTTTGCAAACCTTTTTATACTTCTGTGTAATGTTCTTAGCTCTTGCTGAACAAACTCCTTAATCTCGTTAATTTGAGGCTTTTCGTAAATATTTTCACCTTTCTTAAAAACAGGTACCAAGAGTTCTTTACAAGTTGTACCATCTGGAATTTTTTTCCTTCTGGTAGCATCCATTGGGTCAATAATTATAGGTTCGCCATCTGGTTTATTCGCTTCATTGAAAATCATATCAGCAATCATTTCTCCATTGTTATAGTATCTCTTCACTTGCTGTATACCCGGATTCGAAGTTTTAATGGCTTGTTCTGAGATTTTTACTTTGTAATCCCATTCGCCATTATCATTTCTAATTGCAGAAATCTTATAAACACCACCCAAAGCAGGTTGGTCATATGCTGTTGCCAGTTTAGTACCTACGCCCCACACATTAACTTTTGCATCCTGTTGGTTTTTCAAACTGGCGATAATGTGCTCATCTAAATCGTTGCTAGCAACTACTGCAGCTTTAGGGAAACCTGCTTCGTCTAATAGTTTTCTAGCTTCTATACTCAAATAAGCTAAGTCACCAGAGTCTAGTCTAATACCTGCCATTTCAAACCCTTTTGCTCTCAACTTCTTACCAGTCTCAATGGCTTTTTTAATACCTTCTATAGTATTGTAAGTATCTACTAGAAAGATACAGTTATTCGGCATTGCTTCAGCATATCTATCAAAAGCTTCTTCTTCAGAATCGAAAGACATAATCCAACTATGGGCATGAGTACCTTTTACAGGAATACCAAATAGTTTACCAGCAAGTACATTAGAGGTAGCACTACATCCGCCAATATAAGCAGCTCTAGATGCAGCTAGCGAACCATCTATACCTTGTGCACGGCGCATTCCGAATTCGAGTACAGGATCACCTTTAGCAGCAATATGTAGTCTAGATGCTTTAGTGGCTACAAGTGTTTGAAAGTTGATGATGTTTAATAAAGGTGTTTCAATCATCTGGCATTGAAACAAAGGGCCTTTAATTCTTACTAATGGCTCGTTAGGGAAAATTACCGTTCCTTCTGGTACAGCATCGATATCGCAAGAGAAGCGCATACCTGCCAAGTAATCTAGAAATTCATTGTCAAATAGTTGGTTGCCATCATTACCTTTAATGGTAGCTAGGTAATCTAGATCGCTTTTATCAAACCTAAAACTTTCCAGATAGTCGATCACATAATCAAGACCACAAGCAATGGCATAACCACCTTGAAATGGGTTTTTTCTAAAATATAAATTAAATACGGCTTCCTTTTCGGTAGTACCGCTTTTCCAATAGCCATAAGCCATTGTAATTTGATATAAATCTGTGAGCAGAGCCAGAGAAGATTTATAAAGATCTTTATTTAAATGCATAGGTTTATTTTCAAAAAAAGGTTATTGCTGCTCAAAAACACTTGTTTTGAGGATTCTATATAGAATTATATTGAGTTATTTTCTATATTATTTTGATGTATTTGTTAATTCTTTAAGATTAAATCAATCTTTTTTGTCTGGAAACAGCTTTTTGTACAAATCGGGTCGTCTCTGTTTGGTTCTCTCAATCGCTTTTTCGTGTCTCCATTCTTCTATTTTAGCATCGTTTCCAGAGAGCAAAACATCAGGAACTTTCATGCCTTTATAATCTGCCGGGCGAGAATAAACCGGAGGAGCTAGCAAACCATCCTGAAAAGAATCTGTTAATGCAGAGGTTTCATCAGAGAGTACTCCCGGCACTAGTCTGATGATTGCATCAGAAACTACTGCTGCGGCTAACTCACCACCAGAAAGTACATAATCGCCAATACTAATTTCTTTTGTAACAAAATGCGCTCTTACTCTTTCGTCAATCCCTTTGTAATGGCCACAGATAATGATGAGGTTTTTCATAAGAGAAAGTGAATTGGCACAACGTTGATCAAAAGTTTCTCCATCGGGAGTCATGTAAATAATCTCGTCGTAATCTCTTTCTTGTTGTAGGTTAGAAATACATTTATCTAGTGGTTCTATCATTAAAACCATTCCAGCACCTACACCATAAGCATAATCATCTACCTGTTGATGTTTGTTGATCGCATAATCTCTCAGATCATGAATCTTTACTTCAACCAAACCTTTTGTTTGAGCCCTATGGAGAATTGACTGGTTAAAAGGACTTTCCAGTAATTTAGGCAGGCACGTAATAATATCTATCCGCATATCCTCAATATTTTCCTCAAAAGTAAATGATAATTTGAAATATGGTAATGAATGCTTTAATTGGATTTTATACTATTTTAAGATGAAGGTTTTAAAAAATTGCTAATAATTTTTTAAATTAATCCTGACATTATATGAAAATGAACACAGCATACACCTGATATTTTAACCATATCAATCAATCACTGTTTGAGCGATCTATCAGAAATACAGTTGTTTTTCTTTGCAATTCTGATTTTAATAAAATTTACATTAGGTGAAATTAAAAAAACTAACATATAGAGGTATTTTTAGACTAGTGTTAACTATTTGGATTACAGTTACTAGCATTCAAGTAAATGCTCAGGAACTGATAGGTAACTTTGATATTATCAAAAAATCAAAGAAGCCTATTTCTATTCCATTTAAAATGATTCACAACCTTATATTAATTCCAATACGAATTAATAATTCCGATACGCTTCAGTTTGTGTTGGATACGGGTGTTAGTACTACGATTATTACAGGTCTTCCAAATGGAGAATCTCTTTCATTAAATTATACCAAAGAAATGGATTTAAGCGGTTTGGGAGAAGGCGAATCCATAAAAGCACTTTATTCTACAGGCAATACACTTTCGTTGCCCGGTGCTGTCGGTTATAATCACGAAGTTTTATTTTTATTAGATGATGTTTTCCATCTGTCTTCAAGCATGGGCACATTTGTGCATGGACTTATAGGTTATGATGTTTTCAGAAATTTTGTGGTTGAGGTGAATTATGTAAAAGAAAGATTGATTTTGCATGATCCTAATCGATATAATAGAAGCATAGATAAAAGACTTTCTAAAGGGAAAAAGCTGAGAGGTGTAATTCCAATAAGTATAGAAAAGTCTAAACCTTATTTACATGGTAAAATAACTCAGAAAGATGGCGCGCCAGTGGATGTAAAGTTGTTGATAGATTCGGGTGCTAGTCATGCTATTTCTTTATACTCCATTACCCACGATGAAATAAATGTACCTACAGCAAGCATTAGGTCTTTTTTAGGTGCAGGTTTAAGTGGAGATATTTATGGAGATATTGCCAGAGTAGAAAAATTCCAACTTGGTAAATTTAAGTTTGATGAGCTAGTCGCTACTTTTCCAGAGATGGAAGGTATTAAACGTGCAGTTGAAAGTAGTGATCGTAATGGAAGTATAGGTTCAGAAATCTTAAAGCGATTTAAGGTAGTTTTTAACTATAAAAGAAACTACATGATGTTGAAAGCGAATCGCATGTATAAAAAGCCTTTCCATTACAATGTAAGTGGTATAGAAATAACTACGCCAGTTCCAGGAGTGCCGATTTATGAGATTTCTAAAATAAGAGAAGATTCGCCTGCTATGCAAGCAGGCTTAACAAAAGGAGACCAGATTATTATGATAAATGGTGTAAACGTAACTCAATTTACACTAAACGATGTGCTAGACATCTTACAAAACCGAGCAGGTAGAAAAGTTAAAATTTATGTTCAGCGCTATAACAAATACATTAAAGCAGAATTTGTAATGAACGATAAATTGGTTATTTCTCAGGATTAAGCGGTTCTTCTTTCTTGTCTTCTTCTAAACTAGATTCTTCTTCTAGAAAGTTTTCATCAGTTTCTGTATCATCTTCTTTCTTTTCATCATCATCTTCCTCGTCTTTTTTAGGAAGAAATGTTTTTTGAAAGATCATGATGGTAACTACACCAATAAAAATAGATGAATCGGCAACATTAAAAATTGCACTAAAGAATAAGAAAGGGTCTCCTCCCCAACCAGGTACCCAGTCAGGTATTACACCTTCAATCAGAGGGAAGTAGAGCATGTCAATTACTTGACCGTGAAACCAAGGTGTAAAGGCTCCATCTATCGCGTTGTTTTCCAGAAAAACGCCATAAAAGATACTATCTACCACATTACCTACAGCTCCAGCAAGTATTAAGGCTAAACAAACTAGAAAACCAGGATGGGCTTTTTCTTTTATTTTTAGGAATAGATAATATCCAATACCAACACTGGCAAATATTCTAAATAAAGTGAGTAGGAATTTGCTGTATTCGCTTTCGAAATTAATACCGAAGGCAATTCCAGGGTTTAACACGTAATATAACTTAAACCAATCTCCAAGTACAGCTATTTGGCCGCTGTAACCCAATTCCATGTTGAAATGAACTAACAGCTTTGTTGCCTGGTCGAGAATTATAATAAGAATTGAAATCAGATAAAACCTGAAATATTGCATTATGTAAAATTTAGTTCAAGTAATTATGGACACTACTTTAATAAAACATCTGGTTATATTCGGTACTTAAATAATATTGTGACAGTAATACACGCATAATATTTGCGTAAAAATATAAATAATTTCAAATTGCTATAAAAAATCCTAACTCGAAAGAGAAAACAATCTGCTTCATTAAAACACTTCCAGTAACAATAATCACATTTATTAATTCAATTAAAAAATATATTTTTTGTTTAAGCATATATTATGTCAATTCTTAAAAAGATTTGCTTTTTTTATCTAGGGTGTTTTTTCATTTGTTTAGCTCCACAAGTTTGGTCTCAAGTAACATCCAAAAAGCTCTTACCTAGAAACATAAATGTACCATATCTGAACCAGTTGGCTCCTAGTATAAGCGGAGATGGTAACCATTTGGTGTTTTTATCGGATCAGGTTTCGAGTAAGAGGTTAAACATGATGTATTCCAAAAGGACAGGACCCGAAAGATGGACAGACCCAGAAGTAATTTCTGTAATCGATAACTCTTTTGAAATAAATCATTTAAGAGGATACAGTATCAGTTACGATGGTTCCATGCTATTTTTTACTACTTTAAAATCTGGTGGTATTGGCGGTTACGATATTTGGATGGTGAGAAAAAACGGAAATTCGTGGAGTCAGCCAGAAAATTTAGGTAAGCCTTTAAACAGTGATGCACATGAAGGTGACCCTTCTTTATCGCCGGATGGCAAATATTTATACTTTATGCGCTGTGAGAAAATGAGTATGAATAATGCTGAAAACTGTACGCTCTATGTTTCAGAAAAGAAAAACAGAACTTTTTGGGGAGAGCCCGTGGCCTTGCCTTCTAATGTGAATTCTGGTAATGCAGTGAGTCCACGTATTTTGCCTGATAATGAAAGTTTATATTTCAGTTCGAATAAATCTGGTGGGCAAGGAGGATATGATTTATACCTTACCCGAAAAGAAGATGAAGGTTGGTCTGAGCCAGTGGCACTCAGTTTCTTAAATTCAGAAGAAGATGATCGCTATGTGAGTCTTAATGCAAAAGGAGATGTGATTTATTTCTCTATGAAGTATAAAGACAAAGACAAGATCATAATGGCGAAAATTCCGGATGAGTTTCAACCACTAAAAATATTTCAGATTAATGGGAAAATATTAAATGAAGAAACTGGAACTCCTGTAGAGGCATATGTGCAAGCATTTGATGTAGAGACTCAAAAAATGGTGAGGGCAGTAAAAGCGCCACAAAATACCGGTGAGTTTTATGTGCTTTTAAAAAGTGGCGGTATGTACGACTTATCTGTTAATTCTGTAGATAAGAGTATCATTTTTTATTCGGAACTAGTAGATCTTAGACATCAAGAAGAATCTGAATATAAAAACGTAGAGTTGAAATTAAAGCCTGTAAAAACAGGAACAACATTTACAGCTACGAATATTTTGTTTGAGCCATATACTGCGAATTTGGATGATGCTTCTGTGTTTGAGCTAAAAAGGTTGTCGCTTTTATTAAAAAATAATCCTGATATAAATCTCGAAATAGGTGCACATCTAGCAGAATATAAGTCTGATTCGATTCAATCTGATCCAGACCTTACTGAAATAGTGATAGATACCATACTTATTGATAAAAATTCGGGGCTTTCAGTAGAGAATGCAGTTTCATCAGATACTGATATTTATACCAATAACACAGTTGGTATAGATAGTATGGTAATGGTACAGCAACCAGATTCTTCAATGGTGTTTGTAAGTGTTGATAAAGTTGATACCACACAAGTTTTAGGGGATTCTAATCAACCATTTCAATTAAAATACACATATCATAATGATAGAACCGAAGCGGAAGCAAAAGCTGTCTATGATTATTTATTAGAAATTGGTGTGCCTTCAGATAGAATATCTTTCAAAGGATATGGTGATACAAAGCCATTAACTGATGTAGAAAACATAGAGCAAAATAAGCGGATTGAGATAAGATTATATTAGAAAAATGATATAAATAATTTTGAAGAAAGCTGGCTATGGTCAGCTTTTTTACTTGTAAAATAGCTTTAAATCCCTCAATTAGGCTATTTCTATTTGTAATTTGGTAATAATGTACCAGTTTACACGTAAAATTAACTCCAACCAAAATTATATCCATGGCCAAAAAGTTTTATGATAAGCAACACCTGAAATTCTTATTATTTGAATTATTTAAGGTTGATCAACTCTGCGAACATTCTTATTACGAAGAACACAACAGAGAAACATTAGAGATGGTAATAGATGCTGCTGAGGAATTATCAGAAAAATATCTAAAACCATATCTAGAAGAAATGGATAGGAATGAACCTTATTTAAAAAATGGTGAAGTGGTTGTTCATGAAAAGGTTAAAGATATAATAAAGGCTTTTGCTGAAGGAGGTTGGCTTTCAGCAGTGTTTCCTTTTGAAGATGAAGGCCAGCAATTACCACATATGCTATCATTTGCGTCTTCATTTATTTTTAGTGCTGCCAATTACTCAGGGAGTGTATATTCTTATTTAACAACCGGTGCTGCAAATCTTATTAGAACTTTTGGCTCGCAAACAATTAAAGAACAGTATATCCCTAAAATGCTGGATGGAAGCTGGCAAGGTACCATGGCATTAACAGAGCCAGAAGCTGGCAGTTCACTCAGTGATATTACCACAACAGCTTACACAACTACTTCTGATTATTATTTGGTGAAAGGGCAGAAGATTTTCATTTCAGCAGGAGACCATAATGGAGTGGAAAATGTAGTACACCTTATGTTAGCTAGAATAGAAGGCGCTCCAAAAGGTGTTAAAGGCATTTCATTATTTGTAGTGCCTAAAAAGAGAATTGAAGAAGGTAAGCTAATTAATAATGATGTAAAAACAGTAGGGGTATTTCATAAAATGGGATACATAGGTGCCCCAATCACACATTTGATGCTAGGCGAACATGAAGATTGCAGAGCTTATTTAGTTGGAGAGGCAAATAAAGGTTTGTTATATATGTTCCAATTGATGAATGAAGCTAGAATTGGTGTTGGTTTAAATGCCACTTCAATTGCTTCTGCTGCTTATCATGCTTCATTAGAATATGCCAAAGAAAGAAAGCAAGGCAGACCTGTAGCAAATAAACAAATAGAAGAGGAACAAGTTGATATATTAAAGCATGCTGATATTAAAAGGATGCTTTTGTTTCAAAAATCAATAGTAGAAGGTTCATTGTCACTTTTAATGCAATGTGCTTATTACACTGATTTATTGAAAGTGGCAGAAGGAGTAGAGAAGGAAAAAGCATCGTTACTACTCGATTTATTAACTCCTATTGCGAAGTCTTATCCATCGGAAAAAGGCTGTCTTACTACAAGTGCTGCATTGCAAATACATGGCGGTTATGGTTATTGTAAAGACTATCCTGTAGAACAGTTTTATAGAGAGGCGAGGATTCACCCGATTCACGAGGGAACTACGGGTATACATGCAATAGATTTGTTGGGGAGAAAAATTTGGCTTGAACAGAGTAAGGGCTATCAGTATTTACTTGAAGAAATAAAGACTACTA
>PBYL01000479.1 GCA_002729595.1 Thalassovita sp.
AACGTTAAAGTTTTGCGTAATATTTATCTTAAAAACTTACATCTTACAGATTTATTCGCTCCGTTAAGAACCCTTTATTCTTATTTACATTTAGAAACATATCATTTAAGCTCTAATAGCTGATTTAGACACCTTCACAGCCTCTGCACGCAACAAACTACCTTTATTTAATTAAAAAAGTTAAAATTTAACTGAGTAACTTTTTTATCTATCTGTAAATTACTCTTGAAAATTATTTATAATAAACATTATAAATTACCTTAATTTTAACCAAAATCACTGCAAACACAGTTATTATCTTGTGATTCAAAAACATCTATATCGATACAAAGAAAAGCTATAAAAGCAGGAAGAAAGTATGAGTGTAAAATTCGAGAATTCTAAAGACGCTAAAACTAATATATATGAAATTGCAGATGAGCTTAATCAGGAAATGGTTTACAAGCTCACAGAATATGAAGACAAACACGCCGCTGTACATGAGACCCGAAAAGCAATAAAAAAATTTAGAGCATTAATAAGACTAATAAAGTATGAAGTGGGTCCTATCTGTTACTCTCAAGAAAATATTCACTATAGGGATGTGGGAAGGGAGATGTCGGAACTTAGAGATGCAAGTGCTTTAATTGAAACAGTAGACAAATTAATAGAGTCAGTAGAGGATAAGGAGCTGCTAGAAATATTAGCTCCGGTAAAAAAAGAGTTAGAAGACAAACGAGATGAGATTGCCAAAGCACAAACCAGTCTTTCCAAAATAATCGAGAAAGCAGTAATTGAGTTAAAAGCAGCTCAAAAAAGGATTTATACTTGGCCAATAGAGTCGGAAAAGTTTCAAGATTGGGCATTTGGATTAGCCAAAACATACAAAAATGGAATAGAAACCATGCAACTAGCTTTTGAAACTCAAAATGCTCACAACTTTCATGAATGGCGAAAGCAGGTTAAATATCTGTGGAATCAACTTTTGTTTTTAGAAGACACATGGCCTGTAATGCAAGCAGGAATCACTGCAGAGTTATCTAACCTTTCTAGTATATTAGGTGATGAGCACGATCTAAATGTGCTTAAAGAAGCTTTTGAAAATGGTTATATTAACATGGAGATACCTGTACTCTTAGACAAGTTTATAGACGATAAAACAAAGCAATTCAGAGAAGAAGCTACCTACTTAGGGTTAAGAATTTATGCCGAAAGTACCAATTCATTTTTTAAGAAAAACAAAGTATACTGGGGTGTCTACAAGGGAATTGAGCCAATTAAAACAGTATAATTCTTAGATACTTTGCTCCTGAAAGCCTGTTGTGCAACTTGTTATAGGATTTTTTCTATCTAAAGCCCAGAAAAAGGGCAAAAAACTTCTTTAAAACGATCTAAATCAAAGAATTATTTATTAAGATTGCCGTCTAATTAAAAATTAAATACAAATTAACCATGGAGAAGTACAAGCAAATTAAAGACATTTTAGAACAAGCTGATACTGATGCGGAGAAGTTTTATAGCCAAGGCAACAAAGCTGCTGGTACAAGACTTAGAAAAGCAATGTTAGAATTAAAAAACATCGCTCAAGACGTTAGAAAAGAAGTTCTTGAAATGAAAAAATAAGCAATTCATGCTAAAGCATAAAAAAAGCTTACTCGCGAGAGTAAGCTTTTTTTATTTTAAGTTAGGAACGGTAAGTACAAATTCGGTTCCTTCTCCTTCTTGTGAGTTCACCTCAATATTGCCTTCTAACTTATCTACTGTTTCTTTTACAATATATAGTCCTAAACCAGAGCCATTGTTCTTTTGAGTAGCTCTGTAGAACATATCAAAGATTTTATTTAGATGCTGAGAGCTAATGCCAATGCCGTTATCCACAAATCTAATTATTGCTTTTTTCTCTCCCTTAACTACTCTTACCTTTAAATAAGAATTTTCTCGATAAGTATTAGAATACCTTATGGCATTTGAAATTAGATTATTAAAAACGACTGTTAGCCTTCTTTTATCAGAGTAAAAATCAGTATCTCCATTTATTTCTAAGATTCGTTCAACATCATGCTCGATATTCATATAGTTGAAATCTGCGAAAATATCCGAGATTATTTCTTCAAAATTTATCAATTCTGAGGCAACACCCATTCTAGAATTTCTAGAATAATCTAGAATATCTTGTATAAAACTATCGAGACGGTGTAAACTTTTCTCCTGCAAGCTCATATAATGAGTTTTGAGATTCTCATCTGTCTCGTGTTTAGCAATCTCGATTAAACCAAGTGCAGAAGTGATAGGAGCTCGCAAATCATGTGAAACTGAATACACAAAATTATCTAGCTCTACATTAGTCTTCTCTAATTCTATATTGTGTTTTTTGATTTGAGCTTCAGCCTCTTTTTTTAGCGTAACATCTCTTAATAGAGCAAGAACAAGGCTTTCATCTTCAATCTTAAAAGCTGTTAGACTTATTTCTGCATACTGAATACTTCCCTCATTATTCCCATTTAAAATTGAAATTTCGAAGGTTTGAGGTTCTCCTTTAGATGCTAGATGTACTTTTTCTTGCAGCAACTTTCTAGACTCATAAGAAGTGTTATTTAGCGCAATAGAGATAATGTTTTTCCCGATAATTTCTTCTTTGGACTTACCAATAATTTGGGCTGCTTTTAGATTGCAATCTACAACCTGAGAATGCTTTATAATAAATAGACCATCATTAGAAGATTCAAAAATAATACGGTAATACTCTTCACTTTTTCTAAGTTCTTTTTCAACTTTTTTCTGAGTTGTTATATCCCTTCCAATCCCTATAACTCCTAAAAACTTGTTTCCGAGAAAGAGTGGTGATTTTATCATATCCAGAATAATTAATTTACCATCTGGGTATGTTCCGAATTCTTCAATTCTAATGATGTGTTTTTTGTCTCTAGCTCGATCATCCATTTTACGGAAGAAATCTGCTGTCGCTTTTGGAAAGAAATCGTAGTCGCTTTTACCTAATAAATCTTCTTCTCTATAACCCATAAATTTCTCAAAAGCCTGATTACACAACATAAATTGCCCAGCAGGATCTTTATAGAAAACAAGATCGGGAATGGTATCAATCAAGTAACGGAGTAGTTTTCTCTCTTTTTGTAGCGTGCTATAAAGTGCCTTATATTTTACTTCACTGGCTTTTATAGATTTTTCGTAATTCAACCTTTCTAGCTCTGCTCCGGCTCTTACTGAGAAAATTTGTAATATGCTCTTTACAAAATCGGGGTCTTCAATTCTGTTTTTAAACATTACTACCAATAAGCCTATTGGATTCCCTAAGTTATTATGCAACGGAACTCCTACATAACCTTCTATTTCTAAAATTCTAAGAATTTCATCTTCAGGGAAAAGATCAGTTGCACCAGACTCAATACAAAAAATATCATTACTAATTACATTTTTACATGGAGTGTCATCTGATGTGTACTCAAAATTTTCTCTTAATTCAAGTTGTTTTGCATAAGAAATTGTTTTGATATAGCCTTTCTTTTTATGAATTTTTTGGCCAATAAAAGTATAATCGCTGCCCAATGATCTTGCTATCTCAATTGTAATTGAGTTAAAAAAATCGATACCTGTTTTAGAAGAAACACCTTGCTGCAAGTAGCTTATAAGCTCTGTCTTTTTCTGTAGGTTTTTATTTGAAATGATCTTCTCAGTCTCGTCTGTCACAAAGGCTAAAATGCCAATATACTTCCCTTCTTCATCTAAAATGGCACTTGTAGTAAATCTGGTATAAACATTTTTGCCATTACTATTTTTAAATACCAAATTTAGCACTTCACTTTTTTTGTCTTTGCTAATTTCTAAAAGCGATTTTGTATTTATAGCTTCCTCATCTTCCATAAAATGAAATAATGGCTTATTATACATGTATGATGGTTCAGAACCTATCATACTTGCCATAAAGCTATTTACAAAAGTAGTAGTATATCGCTCATCGAACTGCCATATTCCGATATTTGCATTTTCCAGTAACAACTGATACCTCATATCCTGGTACTGATGATTCATTTGCATATTGATTACTTCAGAAATTTGCGTGTATAGAAGTATATAGCGTTAATTAACTTTAAGCCAGCGGAACAGCCAATAATATAAAAATCTGGTTTACAAGTTTAAAGAATAATGTAAAAAACGATTAAAACTAAAAAAGTTATTCAGAATGAGAAATAAAAAAACCCCGATACTATGAGTACCGGGATTTGTAGTAATAATTACATCATATGCGAGAATCATGTAATTGGAAAATAATCATGAACATTTTTTAAACAGAATTTCTTCTGAAAAAGATTCTCTTATTTAGTTAATAAATTACAATAAAACAAAACAAGCGCTGTTTTTCTACATTCTAATAGTTGCCTTTCTCCATATAAGTCAATTCTCACTTTTAAAAGTACCATAAAAAATCACCATTATTATCGCCCTCAAAATGGTGTAATCATAACACTTTTTATAACCGTTCGGTAATTTTTACCATTTTATCGTGTGTTTTGCCATTTATTCAACACAAATCACTCGCTAATTTTGAAGTATAAATCAATGGATAATTCACAAAGAAAAAGCTGTGTAAGGCTAGATAAATAGTTGAATTTCCTGTAAATACGGTCGTAAAATGCACATTTACTCATTGTTATTTTACTGATCTTGAGTTTAGGAAATCGCTAAGATGTAATTATTCATGAAGCATATTTTAAACATATAAAAAGAACAGTCATGAAAACTATATTGCATAAATCAGAAACAAGAGGTCACGCAAATCACGGATGGTTAGATTCTCACCATACTTTTAGTTTTGCGAATTACTATGATCCAGAAAGAGTTCACTTTGGTGTGCTTCGCGTATTAAACGACGATATTGTAGATGGTGGAAGAGGTTTTGGTACGCACCCACACGATAATATGGAGATTATTTCTATACCTCTTAAAGGTGCTCTAGAACACAAAGATAGCATGGGCAATACCTTTGTTATCAAAAAGAATGATGTTCAAATAATGAGTGCTGGAACTGGTGTATTTCACTCAGAATACAATAAGAGTGAAGAAGGCAAAGTGAATTTTCTTCAAATTTGGGTGTTTCCTAAAGAAAAAAATATTAAGCCAAGATACGATCAAATTACAGTAGATCCTGAATTAAGGGTAAACAAATGGCAAACCGTTGTAGCTCCCGATAAAGAAGGTGCTGTATGGATCAATCAAGATGCTTATTTTAGTTTAGGTAAAATTGAAGCAGGTAATGCACTTGACTACCAAATACAAAAAGAAGGTAACGGTGTATATGTCTTTGTTTTGAGCGGAAGTATAGAGGTTGATGGCAATACACTTAGTACTAGAGATGGTTTAGGTATTTGGGATGCTGAGAGTATTAATTTTAAAGCAAGTGAAGATACTGAAGTTTTATTAATGGATGTCCCTATGACAGTAAAATGATGAAAGACAGAAGTGTTAAACAAATATTATATGCCCAAGAAGTTGCAATGGGAGAGATGCCAGTAAGGCAGCCTTTCCCTACACAACGGGTAGATCAAATAAATCCTTTTTTATTGTTGCATCACCATAAAACAACAATAGAAGGAGGAAATCACCCAAGAAATATGGGAGTTTCTCCGCATCCTCACAGAGGATTTTCGCCAGTAACTTTCATCATCGAGGGAGATGTTCATCACAGAGATTCAAGAGGAAATAGCAGTGTGGTTGGAGCTGGAGGTGTGCAATGGTTAAATGCCGGAATGGGAATTAACCACAGTGAAAGACCTTCTAAAGAACTGGCAGAAAATGGAGGTATGCAGGAGATCATTCAATTGTGGGTTAATACTCCTCAAATTCATAAAATGGATCAGCCAGTTTATCAGGCTTTTTCTAAAGAAGATTTGCCTATAGTTTCTGGTGAAGATGGACTCTCTGAAGTAAAAGTTATAACAGGTGAGTTTAATGGTATAAAAGGTCCTATAAAAAGTTTTTCTCCTATGCTTATTTTGTGGGGAGAAGTAAAAAGTAATGGTAAAGTTCAGATTGATGTGCCATCAGATTATAATGCATCCATCTATTTTATTAAGGGTAAAGCTCATGTGAAAAACTTTGGCGTAATTGAAGATTTAAATTTGATGTACTTTGAAAATGATGGTGATCAAATTACGATCTCTGCCAAAGATGAAAATATGCAGTTTTTGTTGATCGCAGGAAAACCAATTATTGAACCTGTTGTTTCGCATGGTCCATTTGTAATGAACACTCAAACAGAAATTATGACGGCAATGAGAGATTTCCAATTAGGAAGGATGGGTGTTTTGATTGAAGAGTTCTAAAAAAAAAGCCCGGATGATACATCCGGGTTTTCATCAATTATTAAAACTACAACAATCACAATATTTTATACACTTTTTTATACGTAACAATAACAAATTATTGTTTCAAAACTGCTGAATATTTTCAAATTTCATGCTAAAAAGGGCTAAAATTTGCCTCAAAACTAGGAATTTTATATTATCTCAGTGTAGTCTTACTGTTAATTTATTAATTATTGAAAAAATACAATCGACTTCTTATAGATAGCAGCTCAAATTCTTATCCTAGATTCACCAAATATAGAAAAATATGTGTCTGATCTTGGATGTGTATAATCCTCAATCAATACTTTTAACACTTCTGGGCTAAAATAATATTCTCCCTTTTTAATCTTCTTTATCGCAGTTACCAATTCATTTATATCATTTTCTGCAAGTACAATAGACTGAAATCCAAACTGAAGGTAGTATTTCAAATTTACTAAAGTTTGGCTTTCTGTTATTAAAATCATTTTTACCCATGGTGAAAATTTTTTTAATACGTCTAAATAACTTGTATACAGCATCTCAGAAAATAATAGCTGATCAATTATAACTATATCTGGAAATGTAATTTTTATTTGATCTACTAAACTTCTGGTGCAAGTTTCTATTCTAATTATATTGGGATGTTTGTCAGTTTCTATTTTTTCTCTTAGGCCTTCTAAAATTAATTGTCTTTTGCCTGCAAGAATTATATTTACTTTTCCAGCCATAATCGATTATAATTTAATTCAGATTAAATCCTTGAATAAAAAAATCATAACTAAATCCAGATTTACTGGACTCAGACGGCTTTCCATAATTAGACATTTTTAAAATTTCATTAATTAATTCTTTGGGCTCATTTTCCCAATAAGCATTGCTTTCTGCTTTATATCCAGGTAAATTACCTCTTTTCCTATCATTATTTTTATCGATTAAAAGCAGCACTTTAATACCAGACTTTATCATTTTAGGCGTCTGGTTTTTAAACACATACAGTTCATCAAGCATTTGTTGATCTAGCACTAAAATATCTGCATTAAAAGATTTTAAGCACGTAACCAATTGATCTAAATTATATGCTTTACCTACTACAAAATGTTGAGGTTGAGCAGACATTACACACTCAATACTCTGAACTATCAATTTTTTATTCGACGCAAGTATGATTTTAATTGGTTTCATAGGACTCTATTGATTACTAAATCAGGATGAATAATAAATTAGATGATAGTTGATAGTTAGTTAGAATTAGATCCTTCTATCTGGTTGAAAGGAGAGTGTTTGAGTTGTTTAAGTGTCCCGGGAAGTTAGTACTTTTAGATCGAATTGAATATCCCTGTAAACAGGTAATTTGAATTATCTTCTACGCAGCGTAAGTAAGGATAAATATTTAAGAGTTGTAAAAAATAAAAATTACCAACTCTTAAATATTGACGGCACTAAAGAAAAAAATTTTATGGAGAAATGAAAATTTAACCCTTCTCGTACTCAATTTTTGCCACTAAATAATCAAGAAAAGATGAGCTAGAAACCGCAGGTACTACTATTCTAAGACTCTTTGGTACTATTTCTATTTTAACAGAATTCTGTTCTCCGATAATTTCTCCATCTACTTGCACAAGCATCTTTCTGTTTCTCTTCAATTTAATTTTAGCTTCTTTACATTGAATAATTTTAGCAAATCTGGTCTTATAAAGTGCTCCCGTAAAAAAGGTAAGAATTAACAAAAGCAAAACTTTAAATGATATGGTTTTTAATATACAAAGCTCAAAAAAACCATCGTCTAATTTACCAATCGGATTTAAAACTGCCCCTGTACCATACTTGCGAGCATTGGCAAAGGCGATCATATGGCATTTAATTTTTCGCACGCCATTTTCCGTAGTTAAAATGCATTTCATCCTTTGAGAAAAGCGCCATTCTCTAAAGAAGTTCTTGGCATAACTTAATAAACCTCTGGTTTTATCTTCCTCAAATCGCTTGATCACTTTTGCATTAAAACCAACATCACCAATGTGTAAACAGGTGTGTTTACCATCTATAAGGAGTGTATCTATTAGAATTTCTCTACCTTCTAGAATGAGTTTAAGTGCTTCTTCCTTGTCATTAGGAATTTGAAGTTCTGTAGCCATGCCATTGGCAGAACCAAAAGGAATAATGCCTAATCTAACATTCGTGTGGAGAATACATCTAGCTACCATTAATAGTGTACCATCACCGCCAATTGCAACAGCAATTTCAGGCTTATCTTCCACTATAATGTTGTGAACATGCTGTTCATCGTCTTTACCGGTTGTCTTGTAAATTTGATAGTCAAGCTCATTTTCATCAGAAAAAGCTTCTAATCTTGAGAGAAATACATCTTTTTTCTCTCCTCCCGCAATCGGATTGATTACAAATAGTACTTTTTTCAATGTCTGTTATTTAAGTCTCTATAATTCAACCCCAGTAAGTAACTTTATTAGTTCAGTATCTGGCTGGTTGTTTTCTCTGTATCGTATTCCAAAACTTCCTTTATAATCCCATATAGTCCACGATACATTATTATCTTCTAAGATGGTCTTAACATCTTTATACCACCTTAACATTGTATCCTCGGGAAGTGTTTTTAAACAACCCCATTCTCCACAATAAACCTGTAAATTTCTTTCCTGAGCGTATTTTATGGGTTTTATAATAAGATTTTCAAGACTGTCTTTGTTATAAGTTCCTCCAAAGTTTCTAAGCACTGCTTTTAAATTTGCATCTAAATCTGCAATGTCTTCTTCCTTCACAATCTCACCCGGATAGTTTACAGGTCCATCATAAGATTTATGAACCATCCAAGGAGCTTTGTAATGGGTAAGTGCCATTGGAGTGTAAAAGTGAAAGCTCACAATTAGGTTTGGATCTTTTTCTGGAAGTTTAAGATCATCAAAAGTATCGGTAGATTGCCAGCGATTAGAACCTACTAAAATCTTTCTTTTTGGTTCAAGCTTTCTCACAGTTGCCACAGCATTTGCTACAATCTTGTTCCAATCTTCTGGATTGTCTGCCACTGGCTCGTTCATTAATTCATAAGCAACAGATTCTTTCGGGTATTTTTTTAATTCGCCAGAAAGCTCTTTCCAGCAATTGTAAAACTGCTCTTGGGCAGCAGTTTCTGTAAATAGGGGTTTTACTTCATTATTGAAGTGATGTGAGCGAAGAATATGCAGATCAACAATTACTTTTAGATCATTTTTTAATGCCCAATTAATGCCATTTTGTAAGAGCTCAAACGCTTCTTTCTCTTTATTGCCATCTTCATCCCACATTTGCTCTTCGTCAATTGGTAGCCTGATATGATCGAAACCAGCTTTTTTTATAAAAGCGACATCTTCTTCCTGAAACCATCCGACACGTTCTTCACCTCTGCGATCGCTTTGAGATAACCAATGCGAAATATTTACACCTCGCATTATATCGAATCTATTAGGTTTAGGAAGTTCTTTTTCTGTGCGGGATACAATTGTATCTGAACTTGGTGTTGTACAGCTTGTTAGAACAAACAGTGTTGCTGTTAGCAGTAAAATTCTTTTCATTTTCATAGTTAATCATTATCACTATGAAATTACAAATGAATCAACATAAATACATACTTAAACAGCATTTTCTTAAAGGAAATCGACTTTTTTAAAATATTACGAAATGCTGATTTTAAGGAACTGGCTCACCCATAGTTTTAAGTGACCACTCAAGCGGCCAACTAATAAAGGCAGCATAATTAAAATCTTTGTACTTCATTTTAGCACCTTCTTCTCCACGAAATTTCTTTAGCACTTCATAAATTACAGGAATCAATGGTCTGGCTTCTTCTTTAATCAATTGTGTGGTTCTGGCAGCCTGTAATGCTACCCAAACACGATCATCTTTGAGGTACTTCTCTAAAATCGGAATGGCTTCATCACAATTACCTAATTTACAAAGAGTTTCAGCAGCAGCAATTTGTACACTTGGAGAACTATCGTTAGTTAATACCTCTAACAAGGCTTTTTCTGAACTTTGAGCTTTTTCACCAAGGTTTAACAATCCGATTACACCCCAAAAGCGCACCCCGCTATCGTCACTTTGCAGATTCGCTTCGAAATCTTCTTTGCTGGCATAGCCAATCATTTCGGCTGCTTTATAGATTGCCGCTAAATCATAATTATCACTTTGAGCATATTCATAAGGAGTAGAGTCTGTCGATCTAATCATATATTCGGCTTCGGTTAAAAAACCAATATCTCGACTTTCAAATATCCAGTTTTTAAGTGCTGTTTTTAAACTATCTTTTACTGATTGATATTCAACAGATTCGGCCAAGTTATTCAATTCATAAGGATCGTTTTCCAAATCATATAATTCCTCATTTGGTTTTTTATGCCACATCCGTACAGAAGCTGCTGGCAAAATTCCTGCTTCGTGACCTTCTCTTAGTAGCTTGAAAGCTTCCTTAACATCTGAAAAAATATAGCCATCTTGTATGTATGGATATTGCGGCTGAAAATGCCTAATATACATATACCGATTATTTCTCACTGAGCGAGAAGTTTCAAACATGTCGTCAGCACGGCTACGCGCACCAAATACATATTCTCTAGAATCTTTTCTAAATGGACCCAAAAAAGCATTTCCGGGCATATATTCAGTTTTTGGAATTCCGGCGAGACTCAGTGTAGTTGGTACAAAATCAACAAAACTCACCAAATCTTCAGTGGTGCTTCCGGGATTTTCAGAAAAATAAGATTTGTACTTTTCGGGGGTGTAAACAACCAATGGTACTTTTAAACCTGTTTCATTTAACCAACGCTTATATCTGGGCATACCAAAACCATGATCTGCAAAAACAAAAATAAAGGTGTTCTCCATCAAACCATCTGCCTTTAAGTTCTCAACCACTTCACCAACTTTTTGATCAAAAGCACTCACCAAATCGTAATATCTTGCCCATAATTCTCTAGATTTTTCATTATCTGGATAGTATGGAGGCACTTTTACATTTGCCGGATCATGAAACATTTCTTTAGGTAAATTCTCCACTGAACTTTCATATTTCTCTCGCACATTTCCTGCTCCTTCGTGGCTTAAACCAAAAACAAACATACTATAAAATGGCTGCCCTTCATTTCTTTGTTTCCACGGAGCATTATCATTTTTCCAATATTCCCAAACCCCAGTCGGGTCGAAATTGTAATCTGTCTTGCCTGATAAACTGGTGAAATAGCCCGCATCTCTCAATAATTCTGGTAAGGTTTTAATAAACTCTGGCTTGGGTGTTACAGAACGTAAATGTTGCGTACCCATAGAAGTGGCATATAAACCTGTTGCCAAACACGATCGAGAAGGGGCACAAATTGGTGCTGTAGCAAAAGCTTTTTTGTAGACAATACCTTTACTTGCCAATGCATCAGTATTTGGTGTAATGGCAAAATTATCACCGTAACAACCAAAAGCAGGGCTTATATCTTCAGCGTTAATCCAAACGATATTTGGTGGTGGAAGGCTTTCTTTTTTTGAGCTAGTATAAGTACATCCAGAGATAAAAAGTACTTGAAAAATGAAGATTACACTGGTTAATTTCATTATAATTTTTGATGAAAATTAAGCCTTTTACCTACCTTCTCTGACCTGTGTTATCCTGTTTCTAGCCCAAATTTTCCCTTATTAGAGGTTTTCATTTAGAAAAGAGAAAATAATGATGCTTCTTGTAGCTAATACTTGATTTTTAAATTTTTCCTGGTCACATTTAATTAACTACACCATTTTTTTCGCCAAAATTCTAATACTACTTTCAACGCTGTTTAATTCCATGCAACTCAAAAATCTATCATTCATCTTATTAATATACATTGTTTCGGCATGTACTGAAAAAGAAATTGCAACTGAAAATGTTAACTGGCCAGTTTATCTAGGCGATAAATCTAGCCAACAATATGCGCGATTAGATCAAATAAATATCGAAAATGTAACTCAACTAAAGCCTGCATGGACATATAGTACTGGTGATGCGGCAGCAGATAATCGCTCGCAAATGCAGTGTAATCCTCTTATAATTGATGGGGTTATGTACGGCACTTCGCCCAAAGTAAAGGCTTTTGCAGTAGATGCAGTTACCGGAAAAGAGATATGGAAATTTAATCCGGCAGATCACGATGCGCATGGTGAAAATATAAGCAGAGGAGTAACAATCTATCAAGATGGCAATCAGAAAAGATTGTACTTTGCCTCTGGTGCAACACTATTTTGCTTGAATGCCGAAACTGGTGAAATGATGCCAGACTTTGGTAATAAGGGTTTTATTACTTTAAGGGAAGGATTGAGGGAAAATAATTCTTCATTTTATGTTTCGAGTACTACTCCGGGTATAATTTACAAGGACTTGATAATAATGGGTACAACTGTTTCTGAAAATTCTGATGCAGGTCCGGGACATATTAGAGCCTATAATGCCAAAACTGGTGAGACTGTTTGGACATTCCATACCATTCCTCATCCGGGAGAGTATGGTTACGAAACTTGGCCAGAAGATGGTTGGCAAAGATTAGGCGGAGCAAATTCTTGGTCGGGCATGTCGCTCGATGAAGAGAGAGGAATGGTTTTTATTCCAACTGGTTCTGCTTCTTTCGATTTTTGGGGTGGAAACCGGAAAGGAGAAAATCTATTTGCCAATTGCATTCTCGCACTAAATGCAGAAACTGGTGAAAGAATCTGGCACTTTCAAACTGTACACCACGATCTCTGGGATAGAGATTTGCCTTGCCCTCCAAACTTGATTACTGTGGAAAAAGATGGGAAAAAGATAGCCGCATTGAGTCAGGCTACTAAATCAGGTTTAGTGTTTGTGCTCAACCGTGAAACAGGCCAGCCAATTTTCCCAATTGAAGAAAAGCCCGTACTTAAGACTGATTTAATGAGAGAAGAAACTTGGGAAACGCAACCTTTTCCGCTAAAACCTGAGCCATTTGCCCGCCAAAAAATGACCGCAGATGATCTGCATAATTTCTTTCCAGAGCATACAGATTCCTTAAATGATTTGATGAGCAAAGTTCGAACTGGAGAACCTTTTATCCCACCAAGTACACAAGGTACCATTATTTTCCCGGGGTTTGATGGTGGTGCAGAATGGGGTGGACAAGCTTACGATCCAGAAACAGGTATGCTATACATCAATGCCAACGAAATGCCTTGGATACATCAAATGATCGAAATAAAAAATGAAAGTAAATCAAGCGAATTACTAGCCGATGTTGGCAAAGCCATCTACAAGGTAAATTGTGCGGTTTGCCATGGGCAAGAGTTACAAGGAGATGCCACAGGTTCTTATCCACCTCTTAATAATGTAGCAGAAAGATTAAAGAGAGATGAGGTAAAGCATATTATTAATAATGGAAAGGGCTTTATGCCGGGTTTCGGCCACATCAAATCGGAAGAAAAAGAAGCAATTCTGGCATTTTTGTTTCACGAAGACACCAAAATTCAACCTAAAGATGTGCATGAAATTGGCAAGTTTTCTAATGAAGGTGTAGTGCCTTACACGCACACTGGTTACAATCGATTTTTATTGCCAGAGGGTTATCCGGCGGTTAAACCACCTTGGGGAACACTTTCTGCCATCGACTTAAACAAAGGCGAAATTGCTTGGCAGGTTCCTTTAGGAGAGTTTGAAGAGTTAACAAAAAGAGGTATTCCTAAAACGGGTACCGAAAACTATGGTGGTCCAATTGTTACTACTGGCGATCTTATTTTTATTGGCGCTGCGCAAGATGAATATATCAGGGCATTCAACAAAAAGACAGGGGAAGAACTCTGGAAATACAAGCTACCTGCGGGCGGCTACGCAACACCTTCAACCTATTCTGTAAATGGGAAACAATATGTAGTAATTGCCTGCGGTGGAGGCAAAATGGGAACAGCTTCTGGAGATAAATATGTAGCTTTTAGTTTACCTTAAATAAATATTTACCTAATTAGTAATGAAGACAAAGGGGTGTAGTTGAGACTAAAAAAAACTGATTCAGATTCAGTAATAGAAAGTCCTCAATCACACTCTTTTTGCTTTTACAAGGCTCAATTATTTTATAAATTGAGTGAAATCTTTCAATAATTTTTACTTCGTTTTCAGCATTTTTTTCTGAAAACTAACTATTAGCTTTTTTATGAAAATGGAATTTACCCGAAGGGAATTTATTCAGAAAAGTAGTATACTTTCCGCTGCTTTGCCATTTGTTCCCTTATTCTCCCAAGCAAATCAAAATTCTCAAAAACTGTATCCAGACAATGAGCTGGAAATCCACATTTTTTCTAAGCATCTACAGTTCTTGAACTACAATGAAATGGCTGAAGCCGCTGCCGAAATGGGCTTTGCCGGTTTAGACATTACTGTAAGACCAAATGGACATGTACTGCCCGAAAATGCTAAAAAAGATTTACCGAAAGCGGTAAAAGCTATCAAAGATGCAGGGTTAAAAGCTACCACAATTACGACTGCCATTAGTAGTGCAGATGAACCGTACACCAAAGATATTCTAGAAACCGCATCAGATTTAGGAATTAATTATTACAGATCAAATTGGCTACATTATTCAGAAGAAATTAGCATTCCGAAAGCCATGCAATCATTCCAAACCCAAATTAAAAAGCTTTCAGAACTCAATAAGCAAACCGGAATAATTGGAGCTTACCAAAACCATTCTGGTAGATATGTGGGAGCTGCTATTTGGGAGGTGTGGGAATTATTAAAAGACAGTAATCCACACAGCATGGGTTGCCAATACGACATAAGACATGCAACTGTAGAAGGGGGGAAATCTTGGCAAACAGGCTTGCGACTTATTGCTCCTAAAATAAAAACCATTGTACTCAAAGATTTTAAATGGATGCAAACTGACAAAGGCTGGGAAGCTGTGAATGTACCAATCGGTGAGGGTATGGTGAATTTTACAGAGTACTTCTCACTACTGAAAAAATATAATATTCAGGTGCCGGTATCTCTACATATGGAGTATGATTTAGGCGGAGCAGAACATGGTGGAAAAGACATTCGCATTCCCAAAGAAGAAATATTTATGAAAATGAAAAAAGACCTAAATAGCATACAAGCATTATGGAAATCCGTCTGAAAACAAACTACTGTTCCGCATTATTAATACTAGCTTTTTTTGCTTCATGCCAACAAGAAAGAACAACTAATACAGCCGAGCTCAGTCAATTTTACATGGCTCAACTCTCTCTTGAAAACTCTGAGATTTTAATATCTGAAGTCGCTGCCGATCTGGAAATTCCATGGGAAATTACTTGGGGGCCAGACAATTACATTTGGTATACCGAGCAAAAAGGTACTGTAAGCAAAGTAAATCCCGAAACTAAAGAACTTAAACAATTACTCAGCATTCCAGAAGTGCATTATCAAAAATCGAGGGGATTGTTGGGTATGGCCATTCATCCAGAATTTGAGCAAAACCCTTATGTGTATCTTCATTACACTTTTATAGTAAAAGGGGAGGAGTTGTTTAATGATGAAACTAAATCGAGATTAGTGAGATATTCTTATGATGCTAAGCAAGATACACTTTTAGAACCTATTACATTGCTCGATAATATTCCCGGAAAAACCTTTCACAATGGATCTAGGATTTTGATTAGTGATGATAGAAAAATTTTCCTTTCTACAGGTGATGCCGGAAATACCAAAGGCAGTCAAGATGTGTCACTCATTTCAGGAAAAATTCTGCGATTAAATCTCGATGGAAGCATTCCAGATGATAACCCGATAAAAGATTCTTATATCTACAGTTGGGGACACCGAAACCCGCAAGGTTTAGCACTTGGCAAAAACGGTTTGCTTTACAGCTCTGAGCATGGCCCTAACAACGATGACGAGCTGAACCTAATTGAAGCAGGTAATAACTATGGCTGGCCAAATGTGGAAGGTTTCTGCGATAAAAGTAATGAACAAGACTATTGTAAAGATTCTAGCATTACCGAACCACTTTACGCTTGGACGCCCACCATTGCACCATCTGGCATAGCTTATTACGATCACGATCAAATTCCAGAATGGAAAAACAGCATTATAGTAGGTGCACTTAAAGGCAGATCGGTCAGGGTTTTAAAGTTAGATGAAAAAGGGAAGCAGGTAATCAATCACGAAATCTATTTCCAGAAAACCTTTGGCAGAATTAGAGATATTTGTGTTTCACCAAATGGAGATGTGTATTTAGCAACCAGTAACCAAGACTGGCACCCTAAATATATGCCGGAAATGTACGATCGATTGCCTTTAAAAGGTTTCGATAAAATCATTAAGCTTTCCAAAGTGAGCCCTTCTGTACTGGCTGAGCTGAAACCAGAAAAACCACTTTTGCTCGAAAAAGATATGAAAGAAATTGAGTTGCAAGAATCCGTTCAAAATCGAATGGTAAGTGCAGAGGATGCGCAAAGCGGAGAAAACCTTTATCTCCAACATTGTGCTTCCTGCCATCAAGCAAATGGGCAAGGCTCATCTGGATTAATTCCACCACTAGCCAAAACTGATTGGGTTACTGGTAGTACAGACCGATTAGCTTCTATTGTACTGAATGGAACTTCTGAAGCGATAAAAGTAAATGGAGAAATGTATGAGCAAGAAATGCCGGGCTATGCTTCTTTATTAGAAGATGAAAGTATTGCACAAATTCTCACTTACATCAGAAGTAATTTTGGAAATGATGCTAGTGCAATTCTACCTGCTGAGGTAGGGGAAGCTAGAAAAGGATTGAAGTTGTAAATAAAAAATCCGGTTGCTCTAAAACAACCGGATTTTGTTAATCATTCTTTCATTATTATAAATCATATTTATCTCCCCATTCCATCGTTTTTTGCTCTCGCATGGCTTGGTTTCCCATGTGAACAGCGATTGCCGTATTATGTCCACTCACAATGTCTGCTTGTGGCTTTTTGTTTTCGATGATACATTTAGCAAAATCAGCCAAAGACCTGCTTGTTGGTATAGCATCATCTTCACTTTCAAATTCTGCAACTACAGGAATACCTTCACCCGCTTCTAAAACCTTTTTAGTGGCAGAAGAAACTCCGTCTACACTATCGTTTGCTCCTTGTATTGGTTCGGGATAAATTACTGCTCTTTGTCCGTCTCTTCGGTGAATTTCTAAGGTAGCTTTGGTTCCATAAAATTTTACTGAGAATGCTTCATAAGAATTGGTGGTAAGGCTTGTAAAAGTGGCTTTGGTACCATTCGGATAATCGAAAATAGTATGCACATTATCGTATGTTTCTCTGCCATCTTTCCAATAATTAACTCCACCAGAACCCACAACTTTTACTGGTTTGCTATCGAGCATCCAGTTTACCACATCAATCTGATGCGCGCAAAGTTCTGCCATTAAGCCACCAGAATATTCGCGATACAAACGCCAATTAATTAGCTTTTCCATCTTGGGGTCTTTTACTGCCCTGCGCCAATCTCCATTTCTATTCCACGATGCATAAATATGTTGGATATCGCCAATATATCCACCTGAAATAATCTCATTAATTCTATGAAATAAAGGACTCATTCTCTGCTGAAAACCCATCTGAAAAACCAGATTAGAATTCTTAACTTTATGAGATAGATTGACTGTCTGTTCTATGTTATGAGTCATGGTTTTCTCACAGAAAACATGCTTTCCAGCATCCAAAGCAGCCATAGCAACTTCGTAATGCACGCTCAATGGTGTAGCAATAATTAATGCATCAATAGATTTGTCTTCGATGAGTTTACGATAATCACTATAAGATTTGGCTTTTTCGTCGGCTAGAGACATTCCCGTTTCGAGCCTTTCTGGAATTAAATCGCAACAAGCTACAATTTTAATATCTGGTGACGATTGCGTCTGCTTTATAAGCCAATTACCTCTACCCCCAGTTCCAACCACACCAATTCTCACTATATCTTGATTGTAACTTTTTACAATATTCGGGAATGCTGATAGGCCTAAAGCCATTCCCGTTCCTGCAATAGCACTGCTTTTGAGAAAATCCCTACGGACAAACTCTTTTCTGTCTTTTTTCATATTCTTGGGTTTAAAATTTTATACTTTAAACCTGATATACAGGCTCTTTTTCTTTATTGAGCAATGCATTGATTATACCTGTAGCCGACACAAATATAAACAATAACAAATCAAGTCTAATTCCAAAATAAAAAGAAGGAATTACCCCTAAAAGGGATAAAATAAAGATGAACATGGACAAAGCTGTAGCATAGGGCATTACTTTGCCAGTGTGATTTGTAAGAAATATTCCTGTGAAAATCATCGGTGCCATTAGCGCCGTTCCAGCAAAACTTGTACGCGCCAATAAAACCAGTTGATCGCTGCTTATTAATGAGAAAACCAATGCCACCAATGCAAAAAAAACAATACCTATCCGCGTAATTTTAAGCATCTGTTTATCTTCTCCATCTAACAAAGAACGCAGCTCACCACCTAAGGCAAAAATCTGTGAGTCGGAAGTAGAAATGGCAGCAGCAATTAAACCTATTATAGCAAAAGCTGCAATCGACTGTGTTTGATCATCAATAATCACTTTGCTAATAAAGTCGGCAGTGGATAAATCGGGATACTTTACAGCTCCATACATCCCTATTAGCATGGTTGGCAAAATAATTACAATAGCAAAAAAACCAACTCCAATCGCCATTCTAAACAGAGAGTTATTGTCTTTCATAATGATGATTCTGGTTGCTACCTGAGGTTGCGTAAAAGGAATCATGATAATCGCCAGAAAGGAAGCGAACAAAAACTGTGGGGTAAACAGACCTTGCGGACCCGGTACAGACAACAACTCACTTCTGGTTTTCTCTACTTGCTCAAACATGGCTTCCATATTTCCGAAGTAACTGAGGCAATTATAGCCAATCACACAAATCACAATTAAGAGAAGAATTCCTTGCAACATATCACTATAGATAATCGCCTTTAATCCTCCTGTTTCACTGTAAAGCAGCATCACCAAAATCATGAGTGAAGCCCAACCCCAAACAGGCAAAGCTTCTGGAAAAGTAGCATGTAAAAAAATGGCGATTCCTCTTATTTGGATTGAAACATAAGGTGTGAGAAATATAAATGCACCGATAAAAGTGACATAACCAGCAAACTTGCTTTGGAAACATTGCGCCATTAAACCAGACATGCCTTTAAAATTATTGACTCGTGCTTTCTTGCGTACATACAAGCCTAGCCAAACAATTAAAAAGACCATTGCCGTATCTGAAAATGCCAGAAAAATCCATGAACCCACACCATGAGTTCTAAAAAAATCGGGCATTCCAATTAAGGTAAAAGTGCTAAAAAGTGTCGCAGCAAAGGTAAACATACCTAATACAGAACCCACTTTAGAGCCAGCCAATAAATAGTTTGAGGTACTCTTTTCTTTTTGTCTTGTTAGTAATGATAAAATAACCAAGGAAGCCAAATAAATAGCAGCTATTATAATGAGTGTTTGTATCATTCTGAATCTGTTTTTTGACTATCTGGATGAAATCTTGTAGCGAAATAGGTGAGTATTACCAGAATAATGCTTACTAGAATACCCAGCCACAATGTGTAAGGCATACCTAAAATGGAAGGTGCAAACGTTCCCGGCGGAATAACTACCGTTGTGAAAGTTGTTACCATGAGCATTACAGCCGTAACTTGACAGATTCTCCAGTAGAGTTGTTTATTGTTTTTCATTTTCATAGTCTTTGAATTGTCATACCGCCATCTACCATAAATACCTGACCCGTGGAGTAGGGGAAAGCACCTGTTGCAATAGCTGCTACCGTTTTGCCAATATCTTCTGGCAATCCCCACCGGGCTTGGATACTTAAGCCTTCTTCAAACATTTTATCATATTTTGCCTTTACTCCGGCAGTCATATCAGTTTGGATAACACCTGGCCTTACTTCGAAAACTGGGATATCGAACTCACCTAGTCTACTGGCAAAAAGTTGAGTAAGCATTGCCAAGCCTGCTTTAGATAAACAATATTCTCCGCGATTTACAGAAGCTACAGTGGCAGAAATAGAAGAGATGGTAACAATAGAAGCTTTAAAATCAGGATTTTCTTCCTTTAATAAAACCATCCAATTTGCTACTGATTGAGTGAGAAAATAAACTCCTTTCAGGTTTATATCCATCACATAATCGTAGCTGTCTTCTGTTGTATGTAGAATATCATTCCTTAGTTTTGGTGATACTCCGGCATTGTTTACCAATAAATTAAGGTAACCAAACTCTTGTTTCACTTTGCTCAATATCTTGGCTCTATCTTCTGCTTCAGCAATATTTCCTTGGCAGTAAATCACGCTTACATCAAACTGTTGAAGCTGTTCTAAAACCTGACTTACTTTTTCTTCTGGCCTTACTCCGTTAATTGCGAGATTGAAACCTTCTTTTGCCAGTGCTTCTGCGATGCCTAAACCGATTCCACGACTACCACCAGTAATTAATGCGGTTGGTTTCATAGCCGATTAAGTTAAATCTGGAATTTTTACCCAAGCTCTTTTCTCTGAACTCTCCAAGCCTTTTTCTGCCAATTGAATCCCTTTGGCACCTTCCAGCAAATCCCACTCAAAAGGAGTATCAGCTACCACATGTTTTAAAAACAATTCCCACTGTACCTTAAAGGCATTTTCGTGCACTTCTTGCTCTGGTACTTTGCTCCAATTGTCATAAAAGTTGATGGGCTGATCTATGTCTGGATTCCAAACTGGTTTGGGTGTATTTCCATAATGTTGGACGTAACAATGGCGCAAACCTGCAACAGCCGAGCCTTTTGTCCCATCCACCTGTAAAGTGAGTAAATCATCTCTGCGTACTCTTACTGTCCAAGAAGAATTGAAATGGGCAATTACACCAGATTCCAGTTCGAAAGTCGCATAAGCGGCATCATCAGCCGTGCATCTGTAGGGGTTTCCATTTTCATCTACACGCTCAGGAATATGGGTTACGCCCAAACAAGAAACAGCTTTTACCTTACCAAAAATATTGTCTAACACATAGCGCCAATGGCAAAGCATGTCTACAATTATTCCTCCGTCTTCTTCTTTTTTGTAGTTCCAACTAGGTCGCTGTGCAGGCACCGTATGACCTTCGAATACCCAATAGCCGAACTCTCCTCGAACTGAAAGTATCTTACCAAAGAAATCATTTTCAATCAATCTTTTAAGTTTTAGCATTCCTGGTAACCAAAGTTTGTCTTGTACCACACCATGTTTTACACCGTATTCTTTGCACATTTTATACAAACTCAAAGCTTCTTCTGTACTCACTCCAACCGGCTTTTCGCAATAAACATGTTTGCCAGCTTCAATGGCTTTGCTCACACTCGGATACCTTCTTCCGGTTGTTTGTGCATCAAAATAGATTTGGTAAGAAGCATCTTTTAAAGCTGCATCTAAATCTGTAGTGATGTTGTCTATACCAGAAAGTTCTGCTAGTTTTTTTAGTTTGTTGAGGTTTCTACCAACGAGCAATGGTTCAGGCATAATGTACTCATTCTGATTGAGTGCGACACCTCCTTGCTTCCGTATGGCGACAATTGAGCGCAGCAAATGCTGATTGGTGCCCATTCTGCCGGTAACCCCATTCATGATAATACCTACCTTGTGAATTTTCATATTTACTGTATTTGATATTCTTTATAAGCTTCTATAATTTTCTTCAAAAAGATATCCTGATCCATCTGCCAGAATTTATTGGAGAAGATTTCGACTTCGTGATATCCTGTAAAACCAGCATTTTCTACCCATTTTTTAATATTTGAAAGTGGAATACAACCTTCACCCATCAAACCTCTATCGTTGAGCATATCCACTGTTGGCACAGACCAATCGCAAATGTGAAAAGCGAAAAGGTTTCCATTTTCTCCACATCGTTTTATTTCATTTTCTAGATTATCATCCCACCAGAGATGATAAACATCCACTGCAACCCCCACATAAGGCGAATTAATTGCCTCAGCTATATCATTTGCCTGTTTGAGCGTATTGATGGCAGAGCGTGTATCTGCATACATCGGGTGCAATGGTTCTATTGATAGTTTTACATTTAATTCTTCTGCTAATGGTAAAAGTGCCTCAATACCTGCTTGAATCTGCATTCTAGAATTTTCTAAGCTTTGCATCGGTTCAGCACCGCAAACCAAAACCAAAGATGGAGCTCCCAATGCGGTTGCATCTTCCATCATCTTTTTATTTTTTTCAATTGCCTGCTCTCTCTTTGCTGCATTGATTGATGGAAAAAATCCACCTCGCACATAAGAGACTATTTCTAAACCATGTTCGCGAATGAGTCTCCCGCTTTTTTCAGCACCGAGCTTCAAAGTGCTATCTTCCCAAACAGAAATGCCTTTTACACCAGCTTCTGAGAACTTTACTACCGCTTCTTCTAGATTCCAAGGTTTGGTAGTAATCGTATGAATACACAAATTTTCCATCTCTACAAGCAATTAAAAAATGTATAATAAGGCTCGCCCTTGAGCAATCTATAAGCATACAACATCAGCTCTCTGGCGTGATAATCTCCCCACATCGAAGATTCTCCATTGGGAATTTTACTTCCTTCCGGAATGTAATCCCAACCATTTGGATGATGATAAATAGAGTGCAAAATCAAACCCTGATGCGCTTCTGATTCACTCAAATAAGGGCTTTTGAGCAAAGTATCTACTATTTGCCAACCCGCTTCTTCGTACTTTTCATAAATGCCATTGCCTTTTAATTTGAGGTAATTACCCAATCTCAATAATGCCTGAGCACCAATACAAGCCGCAGAGCTATCGACTGGTTCCACGTTGTTATATGGGTTAGAAATCTCTTTATAACAATTACCAAGTTTATACAAATTAGGCGCACCTGTATCCCAAAAAGGAATGCCATCTGCCATTGAGTGTTTCATATAAAAATCGCAAGTTGCTCTGGCAGCTTTTAAGAATACATCTTGTATAGTTCTTCTACCTCCAAAAGGTCGCAGCTCATCATCACTTAAAGTATCTAAAAACTCCAATTCTTCTGCAAAACCAAGCATCGCCCAACTTAAACCTCGTGTCCAAGTGGTAAAACCTGTGTAACCTTGCTGAGAATTCGGGCAGCGATAATTGCCATCATTTACATTAAAAATACATTCGTGCGCAGTTCGTCCCCACAAATCATAAATGTCCCTGTCTTCTCCATAAAAAACTGAATATTGAGCAGTAGAAATTGCATGGTTAATAGCTCTTCTTAGCAAGCTAATTTTTCTATCATTTTCGATCATCATTTGATGACCTAAAGCATAACCCAACATCAAAACCCGCACAGACCTAATGGTATCTACAAATAAGGAGTGAGGTCCATTGAAAGAATAGATAAATCCACCACCCTTAATTTTTGTCCATCTGCCAGCTTGTACAGTTGCGGAAACTTTAAGTGCGAGTTCATAAAAATCTTTCTCCCATTGGTTATAAGGAATCTTTTCTTCTTTCATCAACCTGAGTAAATTCCCATAAGTGCTGATATTATTAAAGCCATGATCGTGCACACCGGTATGGCTCACATGCGAAGCCATTTTATCTACAGTATTTTTCTTGGCTATTTCTAAAAATTGCTGGTCTCCGGTAATATCAAACTGCAAAGCAGCAGAACCATATTGGAAACCTTGTGTCCATTCTGTCCAGCCTTTGGTGGTGTATTTGCCTTTTACGGTAAACACTGGTGAGCCTTTCGATACATCGTATTCCTGCTCAATTGATAGTATTTTTCTACCAGATAAATCCCAAAATCTTTCGATTGCCGGCAATAGTTTCTCTGGTACTATTTTATCTTCCAAGTTCATATTCTTTCTTAAACATTGCTATTTATTAAATATAACAAAGTATCGAATGAATTGAAATGGATAATTATACAAAATTCTGGTACTTTTTTGCCATGCTGTTTCTAAAGTCGGTTGGGGTTAAGCCAGTCTTTTTTCTAAACACACGACTGAAGTAGGAGGGGTCTTCGAAATTTAAGAAATGGGCAATTTCTTTATTGGTAAGCGAAGAAAAAGCTAACTGGCGTTTGGCTTCCAAAATGATTCTTTCTGTAATAATTTCTCCGGCAGTTTTTAGGGTGAGCTTCTTGCAAACCTTGTTTAATCTGATGGGATCAGTGTCTAATAAATCTGCATAGTCTTTTACCAAATGTGCTTTTTTGTAATTGCTTTCGACAGCCTTTTTAAAGCGATTTACTAATTGATACCGATTGTCTTTGCTCGTTTCTGAGATGATGGTTTCTTGCACAAATTCTCCCAGTTTCAATATAAAGATGTGTAGGTAATAATTGAGTATTTGTTGGGAGTGTTTGCCATTTTGCTGAGATTCTCTAATCATTTGTTTTACTATGTTCAGAAAATCTTGATATGCCTGATTGCTGAGATTTATAATGGATTTACTACCAATAAAATTATTGGGTAGCGCTGTGTTGTTTGCTTCATTATCTAGAAAAAACATGGAGTGAAATTCTCTATTAAATGCGATAATGTAGCCATTGGTGTCTTTTGCTTTTTGCAAATAATGAATCTGCCCCGGAACCACAATGTGGATACTTTCTGGCTTAATGGAATGGCTTATAAAATCAATTTCATGAATACCTGCACCATCTGTAAAAAGGCAAATTTCGAAGAAGTTGTGCCTGTGTCTGGCATTGGTTTCGTACGGTGCATACTCTACCAATGGGTCTTTTTCTGGACTCCCTTTTATTTGAAGAATCTTAAAAAAACCGCCACTATCTTCTTTGCTGGTTTTTACAATCTGGTAAACAGGTATTCGTCCCGACATATATCTTTTAAGTATATTTTAACTCAAAGCATTTCTGCAATAGTCGATACAACGGGCAACTTCTTTTACTGCGTTGGAATCTTCGGGAATTGCATATTCCAGCTCGATGGTTGCCATAAACTTGTATTTTTCTTTCTTCATCAATTGCAACACTTCGATTATTGGCGTATCTCCCTGTCCCCAAGGCAGATTATCACCATTGTTCTTTTTACGATCTTTTACATGTATGCTTAAAATACGATCGTGATGTTTTTTAATAAAAGGAATCGGCGAATCGTTGGTTCCTGCCACATAATGGCCGATATCCAGATTTATCGCATTGTATTTTGAGTATTTGAGCGCATCGTCCCAACTGTTAAAATCAACTTTTGCGTGGTTATGGTAACCAATTAGGCTTTTGTGCTTATCTGCATATGGTGCCAAATTCTTTACAGATTCGTCTGAGCGTTCGAGTGTGATGCCTTTTGCTCCTAATGTTTTTGCCACTTTAAAACTATAATCAATCTCTTCGGGACTCATTCGATCGAGTGGGAATTTGGCAATTTCTATATTGATGCCCTCATTGTTAAACTTCTTGCGAAGTTCTTTAAACTTATCCATTGGAGCGGCTAATCTCCATACTTTTAACTCTTCGGCATGTTTGGCTCTTTCTGCCTTTTCTGCATCTGAAAGTGGACCGCGTTTCCAAGGTAATGGGGCAGGAGCACCAGCATAAGCCTCAATCGGGTCGCCCATCAGTTCTACTGCCTTTAAATCTAACTCTGTGAGATAACCCAGTAAATCTTCGGCAGAACTTGGCATACTTCTAAAACTGTAAGTAATTACACCAAGGTTAATTCCTTCTACTTTAGTAACAAGTTGGGTGGCATTTGTAATTGAGGAAAAGGCTGAAGAGAATAGAAAGGCACCAGCACCTATACCTGCTTTTGCCAGAAACTCACGTCTGGCAAGCAATTGCTTTTTATCATTTTGCATATTTACATTATTTTGAATTCCAGAAGTCTATCTTCCAATGTGTATCTAATATACTAAAAAAGCCAGTGTTAAAAAGTACCCATATGGAATTAGAAAGCCGGGCTGGTTACTTAGAATACTGAAATGGGAAATTGAGGGAATAGATTTTAGAATCTCTAACAGGTTTTATTCCGGTGATTTTAATAGTTTTTGTAACTCAGCTTGTTTCAAATTGAAATCTGATAGAGATAATGTGTCTAGTGTTGGAGTTTGGGTTGATAGTTTTTCTAGGTCTTCGGTACTTATTCTATTTGAGTTTATAAGTATTGATTTTGACTTTTTAATTCCGCTTTTTTCATCAGAGAAGTAGTAAGTACTTTCTACTAATTGATACTGATTTTGTTGCTCTGCGAGCCAATCTAAAGATGTTTCTTTTAAAAATATAAGTTGATTTTGATAAATGATGTATTCTTCTATCCATTGACCATACTCTGCACTTTGAGATTCATTTAACACTCTATAATCGCTTGATTCAGCATCACTGAAGACTGTAATTTTTCCCCAGACATCTCCCACTTCAAACTCCTTTACACTTTTCTCTATCAGTCTCAATCTTAATTGGCTAATTTTACTTTCCCTATTTTCAATCAAGTTTCCTTGAGCCAATGTGCAAACTGGAATAAGCAAAAAGATAAGGATGAATAAATTCGATTTCAAAATTTGATTATTTAATGTATTATTATATTGGAATATTATACTAAAATACTGATATATGTCAGTATAATACACTGTTTAAATGCAATAAATAAATGCTTAAGTTACTAAAATTCCTCATTTTCATTATTTCTGTAAACTGTTTATTAGTTTCTTGTTATTCTTATAGAGTTTCTCCAATAGCATACAGGAACTTAGAACAAGTTGAAAAACCAATTCAAGTTTATGTATTGAATCCGGAACTAAGCCATGAATTGGAAATACTCAAAAAGACAAATATCTACGAAATAGTAGATGATAGCACTATCAGTACAAAGGTTAAATTATATCCTATGTTAATCGGTGTAAGTGATGATTGGACCTTTTTTGTTACCACATTATTTCTAGGTCAAGTTCCAGCTTTTATGGATAAAGTTTTTTTATATAAATATGATTTACTAGACAAAGATAAATTAATAAAAGATTATCAATTTGAACTTTGGATAAGAAGGAGAAAATGGTTTTGGGATATATTCTCGTCAAAAGAAAATAAAGATCTTCTTACAAGTATTGTACAAAGTATAAAGGGTAATTATATAGATAATAATTTCTATGATGAAAAGTATTCTTTGTATTTTGGGGGTATTTATTTTTACTAACCATTAAACAACTTACTCTTTTTAACAGGAATCCCTTGATTAATTTTAGAAACTACTAAAATCGATGGTACATCTGCTGTCCACTCATTCAACCTTAATATAATTAGAAAAATCTCTATTCTGGATAAAATGCCCAACACCAAACAGACCACAAAAATGCTATCACTTGTGGAATTTAGTGTTAAATCAACCAAAAAAACTAACAGTGATAATGTCCAAATTTTAGATGCAATAGCATGAGTTGCAATGGACCTTCTGAATTTTTTATAACTTGATATATAGCATAAAAGCTCAAGAAATATGATAAGGCTCAGCCAAATAATATTTTCTATTACAAAGTAAATATTAATATAAAATATTGATCCAATAACTATTAACCAAAATATCTGATCTACATTTGAGTCCATTACTCTAAGTTTTTCTGTTGATACATTTAGCTTTCGAGCAATTATTCCATCAAATATATCAGTAACTAAGCCAACAGACATTAGCATTACTATCCAAGTTGATAGGTTTTCTACTTTAAAAAAAGTAATTAAACCTATCATAATACCAATTATAATTCTTGAGTAAATAAGTAATATTGGAAGTTTCCTCATTCTATAAAAGATTCTTCGATTTCAATTCCATTACATCAGCAGTTTGACTTGCTTTAGATGTTTTCCATAAGTATAAATAATATTCATCATCACCATCTAAACCATCTTGGCTTATAGCATCAAGATTTTTGTATAAGGTATAAAATCCATAAACCCCAGAATCTAAAGGAATGCTTATTTCATCATCCATTGAGTTTATGTATAGAATATTTCCAGTAACTTTTATCTCCGATTCATTTACCATATCCCAATTATCTAAGTTAATTTCTGGTTTTTCGGGATATATTTTGATGAAGAAAGGAACTACCATATTTCTAGCCGTACCAATTACGAATTCCTCCTTTTTTACTTGTAAAAGCCTTTTTAGTTCCTGTTCAGACCACTCTACACCAAGTTCTTCACTTTCTAAAGTTGAAGCCGTTTGTATGTAGATTTGAAAATAATCTGCAAAAACTTCTAATTTATATTCATCAATATTTCCCATACGCGGACTACACGAACTTCCCATTAAGATTAAAATCAAACAATAATTTGCACAAAACTTCCTCATTCTATAAAAGATTCAAAACAATCGTAGTTTTTTTGCTTGTATATTTTACCTTCTTTTATTTGATAGAATTGAGCAAAATTGGCTTTCATTTTATCACCAGCTTTTAGTTTACCTATGGGAATTGCCAATGTGCCTTGCCATAAAGCTTCAATAATTACTGTGTCGCGTATCGAATACATCTCCAAAACCTCATACGCTTCTTTGGTAATTACTTTTTGTCAGCGCTCGGAGGCGGCCATTATTTCTGATAGGTTTCTGCTTGCTTTCTCTTTTAAAATAGCATTTGGGTATTCAATCTGTTCGATTTCTTCGTGGTAAAATGCCTTCAACTCTGCTGATGACTTTCTGGTTTCTAGCTTTTTTAAAAAATTGAGTACTAAGGCTTCATTTTCAGTTAAATCTCTATTATTCATTTTATTTGATGCTATCGGATGTGAATTATCATTATTTATACTAAAATATGATTAATTTTTAACTAACCGAAACTGAAAATATAGATACATTAATTACTTGATTTGAAGCCTAAAAAATCAAATTGTTTGATTTTCGTAATTTTTGATTTGATTTTAGTTTAGAAATCCTTCCGAATATCCATCCTTTTGTATTATCAATCTTCTAACAATATGAGATGAAAAAAATACTAGGATTTCTAATTTTACTAACTGCTTTGTTTATACATGTATCTAACAATGAGGTACTTGCACAAGATGAGACAAATAAAAACTTACATTTTAATGGCAGTGTAAGTGTTACAAACAATGGTTTTTCTTTTATTCCATCATTTAGTTTAGGCAAACCAGCTACAATTTTTGATCTGTCTGCCGGAGGTGAGAAATTTAGTTTCGATCCGCAATTTAGGTTTGATTTAGACGGGCTAAAACCTTGGTCGATTATCTTTATTTGGAGGTACAAGCTGGTAGAAACAGATAAATTTCTAGTGAAAACCGGAATGCACTTACTGGCAATTGCTTTTAGAAGTCAGACTTATATGGAAGATGGCATTAGTAAAGAGCGAATTGTGGCGCAACGTTTTATAACTCCGGAGCTAACAACCGCTTACAAACTCACTAAAAAGACAAGTGTAGGAGCTCATTATATCTATGGTATTGGTCTAGAAAAACACGATCAGTCTGATCATACACACTTTTTTTCTTTGAGAATGGGTACAGAATTCGACTTATCGAAGAAGCTCTTTATCAAATGGAAACCAGAAGTGTATTACTTAAATATTGATGGAAAAGACGGCTATTTTACTGCACAAAACATATCGCTAAACCACCGTAAAATTCCGCTTTCCCTACAAACTATTATGAATCAGCCAATTACAACTGACATAGATATAGACTTTGATTGGAATATCAGTTTGATCTATTCTTTTAAGAACCAGTTGGCATTGAAGAAATAATAAGATGGATACGATTTGGATTCAATTGTTTAATTATTGTAAATTCCATGAAATGAAAAGCATAGAGACATTAGAGGACTTTTACAAAAGAAAATTTGAATGGTTACCTGAAGATTTAAACAGGAATATCGGGCATTTTAACATGTTCGAAATAGAGCCAATTGAAGAAGGTAAATCTTTAACGATTCCTTATAGAAGGCGCGATTTTTATAAAATTATGCTAATTAAAGGGAATAGCCGTGTGCATTATGCAGACAAAGTAGTTGAGGTTAAAAAACAGGCACTTAGCTTTTCTAATCCGCAAATTCCATATAAATGGGAGCATCTCGAAAGAAATAGAGATGGGGAATATTTTGTGTTTAACAGTGAGTTTTTCAATCAGTTTGGGCAGTTCGATCATTACGAGGTTTTTCAGCCAGAAGGCACCCATGTTTTTGAATTAGAAGACGAGCAGGTAGATGTGATCAAAAATATATTCGGTCGGGTTAAAACAGAGTTTAATTCTGATTATAAGTACAAGTTTGATTTAATAAGAAATATCATTTTCGAGATTTTACATTTTGCATTAAAACTACAACCATCTACTTCGCTCGATGTAAAAACCATAAATGCTTCGCAAAGAATTTCTATGCTCTTTATGGAGTTGCTAGACCGCCAATTTCCGATTGACGAAAAACACGAAAGCATACAACTGAGGAGTGCATCAGATTTTGCCGATAAATTAAATGTGCATGTTAACCACTTGAATAGAGCCGTAAAACAAACTACGCAGAAAACAACTACTACTTTAATTGCTGAGCGCATACAACAAGAAGCTAAGATATTATTAAAGCATACAACTTTGAGCATATCAGAAATTGCCTATGCACTGGGTTTTTCCGAGGTTACACACTTTAATAACTTCTTTAGAAAATACGTGCAACTTAGCCCACTTAAATTTAGAAATGCAGGGTGATTAATGAGTTTTTTGAGCTATATGTTTGTGTGTGTCTTTCAATTCAGAAATAGAACATACAATATCAGTAGAACCATAATTACTGTTAGCCCTAAGGAGTGGTCTCTTACACTTTTTGACTTAGAAACAAGTGTGATGGTTGATGCAATTATTAGTAATATAGGATAAAAGTAAAGGCCTCTATTAATCCCATATTCTGGTGGAACAATCTTGTATTCGCCATTTAAAGGAACTTTAAATGCCATCACTTGATAAAAAATCATTGTTGACAATATGTCTAAGCTATCCAATCCATATATATGAGTTGCAAGAGAAGGATGGACAACAATAGTCTTATACCCGATATCAACTTTAGTTACACGTTCACCGCCTCCATAACGACCAGCATTAATTGAGTCGCCATACATTTTTTCTAATTTGGCAGTTCTCCAAACTTTTAGAAGTTCACAATCGACAATTATGCTTACCCCAAAAAGCAGCGAGATTAAGCAGAAAAGCTTTAGTTTTGAGTTCATAGCTGAAAAGTCTTTCTTACAATTTAATGCAGTACTACAAACGTCTAACTAAAAGTCTTTATACAATTATTTCAATTATATATACTTAAAAAAGGTCGAAGTATAGGCTATTTACTTAACATAAACTTAATTAAGCACTTTTTGTGGATAGCTGATTTTCAGAGAGATTAATGCAAAGAGTAACTAAAATACAATGTGTTTTTTCCATTAGATTCCATTTCTAACAAACACACGAATACCTGAGATGTCTCTGTATTGGATACAAAAAATTCTATCGCTTTATTGTTAGTAGAAGAAGTTTTAGCCAATTCTAATTCTTGAAAATTAGAAATAATTTCAACAGAATATTGTTGAAAAAAATTACTGAGCATTAAACTATCAGGTGTAGTTCCAAATTCAACTTCACAATAATAATCTAATGGCTTATTTGGCAATATAAAATCATAGAAATTTATATCATGAATGGTTTCACCACTTTTTAAAACCTGTTTGATATGATTATCTGTAAAGTATTTAAATGTATAGTTCATCTTTACATTCTTTACCTTTTTACCTAAAATAGGCATATCTGAGGGCACTTGAGTAAATCCACTATTCAATAAATCATTTTCACTTATTTTACTACTTGGGCTAAACGGATTACTAGAAATTACTTTATTATTTTCAAGATTGTCCATCAAAATAAAGTAGATATTCAAAACAATTGAAAACCCAAACAATATTTTGAAAATCCAAGTACTTTTCATTTGATTTTTGATAGCCAGATTTCTTTCGTTTTTTTAAAGTTCTCCATGTCAATTTTATTCTTTTTGACCACAACAGAAGGTGCTAAGATGAGTAATTTTATAAAGAAAAGAACTTGAAAATACGAGCGAAACGCTCATACTAGTAGTTATTCTAGAAGTAGTGATAATCAATATGATTTATTCGAATTACCTCACATTCTAAACATGAGGCAATTCGAAAATAAAATTACTTATTTCCCACCAATTCTTTTATTGGATATAAATCCGCATCGTCTGGTAATGGAATGTTTAATTTCATAGAAAGTGTAGGCACAATTTGGGTAATGGTGTGTGGCTCACTGGTTTCTCCTTTTGGCACATTCCAGCCATACCATAAAAGCGGAACATGTGTATCTGAGCTAAAACCGGTTCCGTGGGTGGTTCCATAGGTTCTTTGGCTCATCCAACCAGAATAAAACTGAATAATAATGTCGCCAGAATTCGCGTAATTGTAACCATTGCTCATTAAGGTAGTTAATCTGCCTTCTGGGTTATTTCCGTAGATAGATGGTACAAATACTTCTTTAATGCCATCTGTATTTTTTAAGAAATGTGCTGCTTCGGTTACTAATTCTTTGTTTTCTAAGACTGCTTTTTCGTCTAAATAAACATGCACACCATCAATAAATGTAACATAGTCTTTGCTACCAAACTTCTTAGATAAATGCTCGTTTAAACCTGCTTTTATATCACCTGTTGAGTAATAACCATGTGGCAATTTTTCTTTGTTCAGAAAATCAGGATTATCACTACCAGCATGGTCGGCAGTTAAAAACAAAATATATTCTCCTTTGCCAACTTCTTTGTCTAAATAATTAAGTAAAGCTTCAATGTCTTTATCTAATCTGATGTAAGTATCTTCTACCTCTTTTGAGCGAATACCAAAGTTATGGCCTACATAGTCTGTACTAGAAAAACTAATGGTAATCATATCAGTCTCTACACCTTTGCCCAATTTCTCCCCTTTAATAGCAGCAAAAGCTAGATTCGCTAAAAGTGTATTTCCGTAAGGCACTTCTGGAATCATACCAAAATCACCATTTTCTTTTCTCAGCTTTTTAAGTTTGTAAGGGAAAGCAGACTCTTTTTTGCCTTTATACACCTTTTCCCATTGGCTATCGTCCGGATTGCTGTGGGTATATTTTTCATCTGCTAAAAGTGGTTCCCAATCAAGATCTAGCAAAGAATCTGCTACTTCTCTTTTATTAAACTTAACTAACCAATCTGGTAATTTATCGCCATAGTAAGTGCTTGAGATAAAATTACCATTTTTCGAATTGTACCAAAAAGCATGATCTGCCATATGTCCAGCAGGAAAAATAGCTCCCCTATCTTTTAAAGAGATACCAATTACTTTCGATCTTGAATTGGTAGATAGTTTTAACTCATCTGCAAAATTGGTGGTAAGTAAATTTCTTGGCGAACGAGAAAAGTAATCGAATTTATCAGAAGCAACACCTTTGTTATCAACCAATCTTTCTGTTGAATCTTCCGCGCAATAAATCACCCTGTTGAGCTCTCTGCTAAACCAATCGTTTGCTACAATACCATGATTTTTTGGCGTAGTTCCACTATACACAGAAGCATGCCCCGGACCAGTATAAGTAGGCACATAATTATAATGTGTGTTTTTTGCATTGAAACCCTCTCCCATCAATCTTTTAAAACCTCCATTGGTGTAGTTATCCTGGAAGCGATAAAGGTAATCGGCACGCATCTGATCGACTACAATACCAACTATCAGCTTTGGTTTTTTTGAATTTTGTGCTAGTAACGATGTGCTGGCCATCAAACCTAAAGTTATAGCAAATATTAATTTCTTCATTGTGTGTTTTTTATAAGCTTTAATGTAAATCGTCTTTACGAGGGCCAAAACTAATAAGAAATTCTGAAGGAAGTAAGCTACTAAATCAATCGCTCTTGCTCAATTGGGAAAAAGTGACATCGATTTTTAGAGACACCATACTTCCTTTGCTTAAGCCTATTTTATTTATACATTTGAGTGCTTAATTTTTTAATCATTCTTACAGGTTTTTTTGATAGAAAATCTTGTAAAAACCAGCAGTATACAAATACTATCATGGATGTTACCCTCACTCTAGGCCTAATTTTAATAGTTGGATATTTATTGGGAAAACTGGCACATTTAATCGGGTTGCCAAAGGTATCTGGTTATATTGTAGCTGGTATTGTGCTCAATCCTAACCTCACTCCTTTTATACAAGCAGACTTCCCAGATGTTACTGAACCCGTTACAAACATCTGTTTGGCTTTTATTACTATGGAAGTGGGAAGTACACTTTCCATCTCCAAAATTAGAAAATCGGGAAAAGGTATTTTAACCATCACTATTTTTGAAGCTTTTTTTGCCTTTTTGTTTGTATTAATTGGCTTTTTGCTATTGGCCAGATTTACCGGAAACGAATCTTTAAACCTGTACTTATTACCTTTTAGTTTGTTGGTGGCTAGTCTGGCTAGTCCAACTGATCCCTCTTCTACCCTTGCGGTTGCTCACGAATACAAAGCCAAGGGAGAAGTATCGGATACAATTATGGGTGTTGCCGCTTTTGACGATGCTGTAGGGATTCTCATTTTCAGTCTTTCTACTGGCATAGCCGTTTTGTTTCTCAACCATGCGCCAGATGCCCATGTAGATATACTAAGCATATTTATTAAGATTGGAATTGCCATTGGCGGAGCAATTATCGTTGGGGTGATTTCAGGTTTTCTCTTTAATATGTTTACAAAGCATTTTAAGGTAGAGGGAGATGGCGTTTACATTATTCTCATTCTCGGATTTTTGAGTACTTGCTTTGGTACTTCCTTATTTTTTGAAGTGGAAGAATTGATGGCAACTATGGTTTTCGGAGTAATGATTGTGAACTTCAATCCAAATCAAAAAGAGATTTTTGGCGTGTTAGAAAGGTATACTGAGGAACTCGTCTTTATTTTCTTTTTTACTGTGAGTGGTATGCATCTAGACTTTTCGGTGCTTTCTTCCGCCTCCTTACTCATACTGATCTTTTTTATTTTTAGAGCTTTGGGTAAATTCTCGGGAGTTGTACTTGGAGCTACACTCACCAAAATGCCTCGAAAAGTAAAATATTTAACAGCGGGAGGTCTCATTCCGCAAGGAGGAATTGTAATTGGTTTGTCTTTACTGATGCAAAAAAACGAAGACTACAGCGAAATGGCACCACTTATTATCGGAACTATTATGGGCGCTACCATTTTGCACGAAATCATTGGGCCATTATTAGCCAAGATAACTTTAAAAAAGGCGAATGAGATTTAATGAGAATGCTTGTTACTCCATTTCTTCCATCTGAATATGTCTTTTTCTAAATCTGAATTATTGGTGTAATACCATACTTCATGTGAAAAATCTACTGTCGGTTTAATTCCTGTAACTTTCCATAGGAATTGTAAGCTTTCCTTTAAGTGAATAGTTTTTTGAGGAGACCGAAAGCTATCAATATTGTAAAATTCTTGAACTACAATTAGGTGTTTATTAAACACTCTACTACTAATTTTTTTCTTCTGATGTCTTACAAGATATAAGTAATTTTCTTCATTCATTATCTATCCTATACCCCAATAATGATTTTAACCGAAAAAGAGTTGTTCAAGATAAAAACCTCTTAGAAAAATTCAATTTCTCAACGGAAAAATCCTGAATATAACAACGTGAAAAATTTTACATATTTTCTGTGACTTTTAATCTTAAACACGTCTATCAATCATCATTTTTAACCTATTAATGCAATGAAAAAAACTTTTACAAAAACCACTGTATTCAATACAGTTTTTATATCGGAAATAAGTACATTTACCAATCCCCCCATTAATCTAGGAGGCTTTACTAGCTTGCTTTCAACCTGTATTTTACAGAACTCCAATCATACCGATCTACTACCATTTTTTTTCCGATAACAGCATAATTTTTTTAACTGAAGACTTATGAAAAAGCTATTTTCTACACTGAGCTTATTTTTATTCTACATTCTATTTTTAACTGGAACTTCTAAAGGATTAAACTCTGAAAATTACAATTTCAGATATGATGAAAACTTTGCAGATGCACTGGTGGTATCTGGCTTAAATATTCCTACTTCAATGGGAGTATTACCTGATGGAAAAATTTTAATTACTGAGAAACAAGGCAAAATTTACTTAACCGATCCGTATGCAGCTAATCCTACAAAAACAACTGTTTTAACTTTAAGTAATGTTGAAGCTGACTACGAACGTGGTTTGTTATCTGTAGCCATTGACCCTGACTTTGCTACAAACAAGTATTTCTATATCTATTATACAACAACTGCTTTAAAGATTCGCTTATCGAGATTTACTTTATCTGGTACTTCTGCGATAAACGAAACTGTACTTTGGCAAAGTAATTTAACTTATAGCACTTCTCAGTCACCTTATCACATGGGTGGTGCTTTAGCTGTTTCAAAATCTGGTTACATCTTCTTTTGTGTTGGTGATATGATGTTTGCCGATAGAGCACAAAACCTTTCTTACGAAAACGGTAAGCTTTTTAGAATTTTAAAAGATGGAAGTATACCAGCAGATAACCCAATTGCAAACAGCCCAATTTATGCTTGGGGATTAAGAAACCCATTTAAAGGCTTTTACGATGAGCCAACCGGCACTTTTATAATGGGTGTTGTTGGTGGTAACGACCATGCAAACTCTTGGGAAGATGTGCACTATGCAAAAAAAGGTGCTAACTATGGCTGGCCTGACTGTGGCGATACTGGTAGAAATACTGATGGCTCTTGCCAAGATGCAAAATTTACTGATCCAATATACTCTTATAAACACGTAGTAAACCGTGGTAACTCAATTACTGGTGGTTTTATTTATAGAAATGGTAATTTCCCTGCGCAATATCAGGGTGTATATTTCTTTGGCGACTACGCTCAAAGCTGGATTCGCTATCTGGAAATGGATGCAAACTTAAAACCTACTGGTACAGGTACTGGTGAGAGTAAAGCCATTACTTTTAAAAGTGGAACTGGTGGCAAAGGTATTGTGGGTTTAAGACAAGGTAAAAATGGTGAGGTATTTTACTTAGACCTAATTACTGGTGAGCTTAGAAAAATTTATTACAAAACGGGTGTTACTTTAACCATTACGCAGGCAAGTGCAAACAAAACTGTGGGTGCACCTCCATTAGCTGTACAATTTACTGGTTTGGCAAACTATACTGGTTCAGGTACTTTGACTTATACATGGTATTTTGGTGATGGTCAGCAAAGTACATCGCAGAGTCCTTCACATACTTATTCTACTGCCGGTACTTACAAAGCCCGTTTAAGTGTACAAGCTTCAACTGGTCAGTCTGCTACTTCAGAAGAGATTACTATAACTGTGGGTAATCCTCCGGTGCCACAAATTACCTCTCCTGCAGATGGTTACATGTTCTATGCAGGTGAAGTGATTCCATTCTCTGGAACTGCAACAGATCAGAATACTTTAACCGATGCTAACTTTAAATGGGATTTACAGTTTTTACATAACGACCACACCCACCCAGGTGCGCTTACTAATTACCCAGGCAAATCTGGAACAATTAATATCCCAACAACTGGGCATAGCTACCACGATAACACTGGTTACATTCTAAAACTTACTGTAACCAATCAGAATGGACTTGCTGCAACAAAATCGATTACGATTTATCCTAAAAAGGTAAACGTAACATTTAACACAGTTCCAAGTGGTTTAACTATCTATGTAGATGGACAGCCAAGAACAACTCCTTTTGTGATTGACGAATTACAGTTGTTTCAATCTGAGGTAACAACAACTGCTGTGCAATCTTTAAATGGTAAAAATTATGAGTTCCAACAATGGTCTAATGGAAAGTCTAGAACGCAGATTTATACCTTCCCTCAGGCTGATGGTTCTTTAACTGCTACATTTGCAGAAACCACAACAAGCCCTCAACCTACTTCTGTTTTATATGAAGCAGAAGACAAAGCTCAAGCTGTGACGGATGGTGGAAACAATGCGATTGGGACTATCTATGTAGATGTAGCAAGTGGCTTAAAAGGTTTATCTATTTACGATTCTGGTGATAAAATTAAGATACCTTTTACAACCTCTGCTGGTAGCTATCAGCTAAAAGCTAGAGTGCGTTCTGGTAATAAAAACTCTCAGACTGCTTATTGGCCTAATGGTTATACTTTTGCTTTGGATGGACAAACAACCACTTTCACTGGTGATGCTGCCACCATTAGTGCTTACAGTAATGATATTGGTGGTTCTTACTGGGGAACTATGAATTCTGGTACATTCAGTTTAGCTGCTGGAACTCACGAGCTTACAATTGCAGCGAATACTGGTTGGGGTGCTGTAGACTATTTGGAAGTAATTGCTTTGAGTTCAACTACACCAACAGATCAACAACCAATTGCAAACGCAGGTGCAGATCAATCAATTACACTGCCTCAAAACAGCATTTCACTTTCTGGTAGCGGTAGTGATCCTGACGGTGGCACTGTAACCTATGCTTGGAGTAAAAAATCTGGTGGCGCTGCTACCTTATCTGGTACTACATCTGCTACTTTAAATGTTTCAGGTTTAGTGGCTGGTACTTATGAGTTTGAGTTAAAAGTGACTGATAATGAAGGCAATACAGTTTCTGATGTTGTAGTTGTGACTGTAAACTCAGCACCTACAAGCTCAAATGCTTTTGTGAGTTTTTCTTTGATGAACGCACAAACTAATCAGCCAATTAGTGGGTTTGAAACGATTGCAAATGGAGCTGTGATAAATCTTACCAATTTACCAACGCAAAACATCAACATTAGAGCTAATACAAATCCTGCAACAGTGGGAAGTGTGCAATTTGACTTAACTAGTTCTAATGGAGGTACTAGTAAAAGTGCTAAAGAAAATGCAGCACCTTATGCTTTGTTTGGTGATGCATCTGGTAATTACAATAGCTGGCCATCTTCTGGTGTTCAAGCTGGTTTGAGTTATCAGTTAGTTGGTAAGGCTTACCAAAATTCTAACTTACAAGGTAATTTATTAGGTACATTAACTATACAGTTTTCATTTAGTACTACTACATCTACTCCTGTAGACCAAATGCCAATTGTAAATGCAGGTGTAGATCAAACGATTACTTTACCTCAAAGTAGCATCACGCTAACAGGTAGCGGTAGCGACCCTGATGGTGGTACGGTAACTTATGCTTGGAGCAAAACTTCGGGTGCTGGTGTTACACTTTTAGGTGCAAATACAGCTTCGGTAACCGTATCTGGTTTAGCTGCTGGCTCATACGAATTTGAACTTAAAGTAACTGATGATGAAGCCAACACTGTTGCTGATAAAGTCATTGTAACTGTAAAAAGCAGTACAACTACTGTTTCTTCTCAACTGATTGAAGCAGAAGATAACTTTACTGCACTTACAGATGTAGGTACTAAATCTAACATTAGAGTTTATAATTCTACTGTAAATAGTAATGCAAAAGCAGTTACACTTTTCGATCAAGGAGATAAGTTAGCGATTAACTTCCAAATTGCTCAAGCAGGTAACTACATATTAAAGGTAATGGTACGTTCTGGAAACAGTGCTACAAACGATGCTTACTGGCCAAATGGTTATGCATTTTCAACTTCAGAAAAAGGTACTATTGCATTTACAGGAGATTACTCTACTATTAAATACACCAACGATTATGGCAAAGCATATTTCGGTGTAATGCAAAGTGGTGTACTTAACTTTTCTGCAGGTAGCAAACAGTTAATTGTTGAAACTTTAAGCAACTGGGCAGCAATAGATTATCTAGAAATAGTACCAGCTTCAAGTGCAAGACTGGCTGCTAGCGAAGTGAATGTTCAATCTGATGAATTGAATGTTTATCCAAATCCGACAAGTAGTGAGGTTTCTATACATCTGGGTTCAATTGAAGATTACAGAGAAATTTTTATCTATAATTCTTTAGGTCAAACACTTTATCAGAAAACGATCGAAAACGAAACTGATCTTACCTTAAACCTAAAAGAAATAGTATCGCAAAGAGGTATGTATTTTATAGGTATAAAGAGTATTCAAAAAGGCAATATCATTAAGAAGGTATTACTTCAATAAAAATAACGAAAGGGATTGTGCTAAACACAATCCCTTTTATTTTAATAAATAGCCCACTTTTCTCTCTCTTCCCTCTTCTTCTCCTTTAATATTTGCTGGTTTTTTCCGCACATGAATAATAATGTGCACACGAGACCTATTTTTAACTTTTTTATAATGTGCTTCATAAGGAAATCCGATCTTCAAACCTTATTTTCGCTACCCGAAACTATTTTTATCATCAATCAATTATTTATTATCCTCCCTATGAAGTTAAATTTTACTGTAACTAAACTTCTATTTACACTCAGTTTAAGTGTACTATGGAGTTTTAGCAATGCACAAACACCAGTTTTTATTAACGAAATTCACTACGATAATGCCAGCACAGACGAGGGCGAAGCTATAGAAATAGCGGCTCCTGCTGGAACAGACCTTACCGGATGGAGCATTGTTTTATACAATGGAAGCAACGGTGCAACTTACGGCACTGAAACTTTATCTGGTACAATCACTGATCAATCAAACGGCTATGGATTTTTAAGTATCTCTTATCCAGTAAATGGAATCCAAAATGGTGGCCCAGATGGAATTGCTTTAGTCGATGCTAGTAGCAATGTTGTTCAGTTTTTAAGTTACGAAGGTAGCTTTACGGCTGTTGGTGGTGCAGCTGATGGTCTTACTTCTACAGATATTGGCGTAGCTGAGTCTAGCAGTACTGAAATTGGTTTTTCTCTTCAACTTTCAGGTGCTGGTACAATTTACGAAGATTTTACTTGGGCAACTGAAGCAGCTGCTACATTTGGCGCTGTAAATGGCAGCCAAACTTTCGGCGAAGCAGTTATTAATATTGTAATTAATGAAGTAGATGCTGATAACGAAGGTACAGATGCAACAGAGTTTATAGAATTATACGACGGTGGTGTAGGAAATACATCTCTCGATAGTTTAGTAATTGTATTATTCAATGGTAGTAATGATCTAAGCTATAATGCCATCGATTTAGATGGATACAGCACTGATGAAAATGGTTATTTTGTTATCGGTAGTGCACTTGTAACAAATGTAGATTTAGTTGCTTTCACAACCAACGGAATTCAAAATGGCGCTGATGCAGTTGCACTTTATGAAGCAGATGCAACAGATTTCTCTTCTGGAACTGCAATCACAACAGAAAACCTGATTGATGCTTTGGTATATGATACTGATGATTCAGACGATGCTGGACTTTTGGTTTTACTAAATGAAGGTGAACCACAAGTAAATGAAAGTGCTAACGGAGCAGGTACAACAGAATCTATGCAACGTTCACCAAATGGAGAAGGTGGCACATTAAATACTTCTTCTTACATCACTGCAATTCCAACACCAGGTATTAGCAACGATGAAGTACTTCCTACTGCTGAGATTATTATCAATGAGGTAGATGCCGACAACCCAAGCACAGATGATAGAGAATTTATTGAGTTATACGACGGTGGAGTTGGAAATACGCCATTAGATGGTTTGATAGTAGTTTTATTCAACGGAAGCAACGATCTAAGTTACAACACCATAGACTTAGCTAGTTATTCTACAGATGCTGATGGTTATTTTGTAATTGGTAGCGATAGCGTAGAAAATGTAGATTTATCTGCCTTCACTTCAAATGGTATTCAAAACGGTGCAGATGCTGTTGCACTTTATGAAGCTGATGCAGCGTCTTTCCCTAATGGAACTGCTATCACTACTGAAAATCTGATTGATGCGATTGTATATGGTACTAGTGATGCAGACGATGCTGAACTACTTACTCTCCTAAATGCAGGTGAACCTCAAGTAGACGAATCTGCAAATGGCAGCAGCACTACTGAATCGATGCAAAGAATTAGTAATGGAAGCGGTGGAGCTTTAAATACTTCATCTTACCTTACTGCAACACCAACTCCTGGTACAGAAAATGAAATCGTTGTACCAGTTGCGGATTTTGTAATAATCAACGAAGTAGATGTAGACAATCCAAGTACAGATGATGCTGAGTTTATCGAATTATACGATGGTGGTGTGGGTAATACTTTACTTAATGGTTTAGTAGTAGTTTTATTCAATGGAAACGGAGATGCAAGTTACAATGCTATTGACCTTGATGGATACAGCACAGATGCAGATGGTTATTTTGTAATTGGTAGTGCAAATGTGGCAAATGTAGATTTAACAGCATTCACTACAAATGCTTTGCAAAATGGTGCAGATGCAGTTGCCTTATATGCAGGTGATGCAACAGACTTCCCTAACGGTACAATTGCTACAACCACTAACATTATAGATGCTTTGGTTTATGGTACTAGCGATTCCGACGATACAGAACTACTGGCATTGTTAAATACTGGCGAACCTCAAGTAGACGAAAACTTAAATGCTAATGGTACTGCGGAATCTATGCAGCGTTTGCCAAATGGCGAAGGTGGCGCTTTAAATACTTCTTCTTATGGTGTAACAACTCCTACTCCAGGTGAAGTAAATGGTGGCGGTGTGGTAGTAGCACCTGACTTAATCACGATTGCAGAAGCAAGAGCTTTGGCAGATGGTAACTTAA
>PBYL01000480.1 GCA_002729595.1 Thalassovita sp.
GGAGATGTGGCATGTTTTTTTTCATTACTTGATAAAGAATTATAGTCCTCCCATATTTCTTGGTATGCTTTTGCTCTATAAAAGGCATCATAAAAAACTTGTTCTACACCCATTCTTGTTTGTGGGAAACGAACAGAATTGTCGTTTGAAGAACGCTTTACGTTTTCACCCAAAGCAAATTTAATATATCCATCTGCTCCTTTTATCAGCATCTCCTGAGGAGAACTTCCCCATCTAAATTTAACTAGAGCAGACTGCCCTCCAACAGGATTAGCTGAACCATGAAGCAATTGAGCGGCTGTTACTCCACCCGATAGCTGGCGATAGATATTAATGTCTTCAGAATCAATTACATCTTCCATGCGAACCATGGCAGAAATAGTAGCTCTGTCATTTACAGCATCTAATGCAATGTGTGTATGTTCATCTATAATACCTGATGTTAAATATTTACCAGTTCCATCAATCTCGATTGCTCCTTTTTCGCTTAAGCCTTTTCCAACTTTAGCAATCTTGCCCGCTTTTACTAGTACATCTGCATTTTCTAAAATACCCTCTGCTTCGTTTGTCCAAACAGTAGCATTTTTTATAAGGTAAGTTTCTTGTTTAGGCTTTTCAGTATTTCCAAAAGGAAGGAATGGATATGTTAATGAACTTACTAATTCTGGAGTTTCTTCGCTTTCAGCTTCCTCTTCTTTTTCCTCTTCTTCTAAAGCACCTTGGTAAGAAGCCGTCCAGTTTGTCCAGCTACCGTCTGCTTTTTGAGCTTTACCTTCTAAATCTTCACCTTTTAACCATCCGCTTAATCTTATTAGCTCTTCAGATTCTTTAGAAGGTTTAAACTTTAAGCTTAATAACTCACCACTTAATCCACCATCTACATCAATTGTAGTAGAATCGTTAATTACTAATTTAAACTTATTAGCACCTGGCTTTCCACTTACTTCTAGCGGATAAGTTTCTGAGTCGATAGTTAAAGTGTATTTTCCTGAAAGGTCTTTAGCTACTTTATCTTTAATGATGTATGGTTTTCCTTGAACCCAGTTTTCATAGATTACTACATCTTCGTCGAAAAGATTACCAGAAGTAATAAGGAAGTTAGCAATAGAACCATTTTTTAGCGAACCTACGGTGCCTTCCATCTTTACTAAAGAAGCAGGAGCAGTAGTTAACGCTTTTAGTGCATCTTCTTCAGACAAACCATACTTGATAGCAGTTCTTACATTTTTAAGTAGATCACTTGCCTCTTTTAAACCAGCAGCTGTAAATGCGAAAGGAATACCTGCCGCAGCAAGTTTAGAAGCGTTAGTTGGAGCTAATTCCCAGTGTTTTAAGTCTTCTAATGAAGTATTTAATGCATTGAAAGGATCATCTACATCATATGGTTCTGGAAAGTTAACAGGAACGATTAAAGAAACATCTGCCGCTTTAATCTCATTAATTCTTTGGTACTCGTCACCAGAACCTTTAATCACATACTTAACACCGAACTCATCACCAATTTTATCAGCTCTTAATACATTTTTCCAACCTGATACATCAAAAAATTGAGGTAAAGTTTGGTTGCTAATCCAAGCATCTAAGGTGTTATCATTAAAGTTATCGTTTGCAGCAGTTTGGTACCACTTTGCATCCAAATAAGTTTGGCGAATGGTAGCTACATAACCCATTAAAGACATTGGATAGTTTTGGCCAGAAGTACCTCTATCGAATGATAGTTGGTTAGCAGCAGCCGTATTTAATACTAATTCGTTATCGAAACCTTTACCTAAAGTAACTAAGGCTGATGTACCTCTCGCTAAACCATCTTTTTTAGTGGTTAGCACAACTCCAAAACCCGCTTCTCTTAGTTTTTCAGCATCTTTTTCTTTCGCAGAAAATTCTTCAGCAGCAGCATAATCTGCTTTAATTGCCTCATTTACATAAAAGGCTCCTTTTCTGTCTGTATAGATTTGCTCAGCAGATCCCCAAGACATTCTTCCTCCACGTTTCACTTCTGGCAAGCCATAGCTACTGTATAGATCGATTAAAGAAGGATAAATAAACATCCCTTTTAAGTCTACTTTTATAGCTCCTTTGGGTGCGGTAATGTTCTGGCCTGTAGCCTTTACTTTACCATCTTCTATTAATAATGAAGCATTTTCTAGTTTGGTAGTTGGGTCAACTATTATAGTTGCATTTTGAAACAAGTATATACCTGGTCGATTATCTCGCACATCGTTGGCAGGATAAATTTCATCCTGTGCCTTGAGCCATCCCGCCGAAACCAGCAACAGGCAAAAAACAGTTATCAGTTTATTCATAGTTTGTGTGATTGTTAAAAATCTGTCGTAGTTATAAACAAATATTAAAAATAATTAAAGAAATAATACAATTTTTATATGAACGACACTACTGTTAGGACGAACGACAGTGTTATCCGATGTATGAATTATGATGAAGTAAATTGGAAGGTATAGAGGTCAAATTTAGAAGATAGACTTAGATTTCACAAGATTTAACCTACAAGAAAAGAGAAGAGAATTTAGGATTTATCTTATGTAAATCTGATAAAGACAAAGCCTATTTTTATACAGAAACAAAAAAAGCTTCTTTACAGAAGCTTTTAGAATAATCTACTTTCTTATAATCGCCAGAGTAATTTTCCGCAATCGCGACCAATTAACATCCAGCTTTCTATATTCATTTCTAACATTACTATATCGCAAGGCTGCATATGGAAACCTGTATCTCCAGTAATGTACTCTATCAAATAACTTAGTAATGGATTGTGCCCTACAATCATAATGGAACTGAAATCTTCGTTTTGCTTGCCGATCCAATCTAGCATTGGCCCCATGGGCATATTATACAGCTCCTCCATAAAATCAATCTCACGCTGATCGAAACGCATTTGTTCAGCAAGAATTTTGGCAGTAGACTCGGCTCTTACCGCATTGCTTGAGGCAAAATAGTCAGGTTTAAATTCTGTTTCATATAACTTTCTCCCTTGCCTGTTCGCATATACCATTCCCTGCTCAGAGAGCGCTCTGTCAAAATCTTTTCTGGAGCTAGCACTATACTCCGCCTCAGAGTGTCTGACGATTAAAAGTCTTTTTGTCATTTTAGTTAATTTTAAGGAATAATCCAGATTTATATTAAGTGATTAAATTCTATCAGTTTACTATTTACATCACCAAACCTACTAAAATTACAGTCTATCTTCGAGTTTTAATTTATACTCCCATACTTCTCCATCTTCATTTTCTGGACTGTCCATTACAAAAACACCTTGTCTACCTCTCAAAAGAATTTCATTGTTTTCACCTTGTAATATGCTTCCTGCAAAAACAGGTGACTCTGAAAATACAGGAATCGTCTCGATAATATTTCCTTTGCTATCTAACCTCACAGCGAGTACGTTCATGCCTCCTTTGGCAATCGCCTCACTATTAATAAACTGTTTGTCTTCGGTTCTATAAGTTAAGAAATTTAAAACCATAATAAAACCATTATCAATAGGAGAAACTAAACCATATAGTCCTTTTACACCTAAAGCGCTTCTTCCAATTTCTCTCCCCATCATATTCATTCTTAAAATGGTGCAGTTTTCAAACTGGTCGTAGCTATCATCTTTTTGTGTTCCTTTTGTTATGAGTAGAATTTCCTCTTCTTTTTCAGAGTAAATCATTGCTCTAGGCACAAAACCATCTTCTAAATCTTCGTCGAAAATGAGGTTGCCATCTTTACTTAAACCCACAAAGCGATAATAAACCTTGTTGCCATTTATAGCTTTTAACAAAAAGAAAACTCGCTGCTGGTTATCTGTAATCATGTTGTTAATTTCCAGATTACAAGGTACAGCTCCTTCTAAATGCATAAATTTTCTAAGCCAGTAAACATTCTCCTTGTTATCTAGCTTGGCCACAAATACATCCTTTTTACCAGAAAACTCCGATGGCGCATTTCCCATGGCAATTACCCTTTCATTTTCAAGCGGAAGTGTCTCAGAAACCTGATATTTACCATAAGAAACCAATGAGTCTTTACTCGCAAATTTTAACCCCAGATTTATTTTTGTTTCGCCTAAGCTAATCTGGTTATTCATGCTTGAGATCGACTCAGATTGAGTATCTTCAAAAACATCGTTGTATAAAGGTTGTTTTCTACCTTTGCCCGCAATTGCTCCAGCTTTTAAACTTTGAAACTCACTATCCCAAAAAATCTCTTCGCTTTGCAAGAACTGAATTAGTTCTGCTTTTCCTTCATATACTTTAGTAAAATAAGATTTATAGTTGTTATATCCCTCATCAGTAACTTGTATATTTTTTAAAACTTCCCTGCTGCTTTCAATCACATTCTTTATCACTTTACCACTATCAGAAGTAAAATCAAATTCATTCTCCATGATTTTAGATAAATAATCAGCCTTTAGTTTTTTATACATTAAAACTTTAGCAGCCAGTGAGTTACCATCTATTTTAAACAACTTAAAAATAAGTGGAGAAGCATCGTAATGGTCTAGGTTACTCAACACCGCATTATCCATATAGTACTTATTGATAATGGCAGTTAGCCTTGCATCTGCTTCTAAAATATCTTTTCTTATTGGGAAAATCTCTTCTCTAATTGTATGCATGATGGTTTTTGCCCATTCACCATAATCATACATATTTACTCTGCTATCGCTAAAAGAAGATGTGGCGACTTTTTGTGCATTAAAAGCGACAAACTTTTTAAACACAAATGCTCGCTTGGCAGAACCAGGAAAATGCTTATCCATTAATTCATTAATATGCTTGATGTTTACCTGCATATTATCTGAATAGCTGATTAGCTCATTAAGTGAATTAATCAACCAATCGTCTGTAGAAAAATACATATCTGAAAACTCAGAAAACTGATGCACCAAAGTGTCGTACTTCGCTTCTTGCTGCAAATAGTAATGTTTTACAAGTTGAGTTTTCTCCCAAACGGCTTCTGCTTGTGCATAGTAGTTTTGCAACTGCTCCACTTTTTGGTGGTAGTGAAATTTTAATGCACTTGCAGTTACTTTTCTAGACTGAAAAATTCTTTGGTAATAAGATTTATTCTTTCGGGCTTCGGTTTTTGTAGCCATTGCCTCAGCCACTTGATATAAATTGAGTGTAGATTTATATTTTCTTTCAAAGTCTACCTGATTGAAAACATCGATTACCTTGAGCTCTTCTTCTAGCAATAAACCCAACTGATACATAGCCAAAGCATGCTTGGGATTTGCCTCTATAAATTGATGTAGGTAGTTTTTTGCTGCTTTTTTATCATCACCTTGCAAAACCTGATCAACTTCTTCGTATTTCAGTTTTTGCGACCATGCTTTGTTTGAAGTTAAAATGCAGAAGTTCAGTACCAAAACAAATGCAAGTTGTATTGATGAGCTAATAGAAAATTTGACTGGCTTTTGCATAATCTGATTTCTGATGAAACCTAAAAAAATTATTTTTAAGGATAGTTTTCCCCTTTGTTTAAAAAATATAGGATCTGTTTTTACAAGATCAACATAAATAGTGTAGCTTAGGAAAAGCTTCTATATTTGCTATACTTAGAATGTTCAAAAATGAAATTTCGCTTATCAAATTCAAAATAAATTAAAGAATAGTTCCAATGAAAATAATTGCAATTGGTAGAAACTACGCCGCACATATCGAAGAACTAAACAACGAAAAACCAGATGAGCCTGTAATTTTTACTAAGCCAGATACGGCGATTTTAAAAAACAATGCTCCTTTTTATTATCCTGATTTTTCTACTGATATACATCACGAAGTTGAGATTTTGCTTCGAGTTTGTAAAGAAGGCAAAAGCATTTCTCCAAAATTTGCACATAAATATTATGATGCAATTGGATTAGGTATCGACTTCACTGCCAGAGACTTACAAAGCAAGGCTAAAGAAAAAAGATTACCTTGGGCTTTAGCAAAAGGTTTTAATGGTTCTGCCCCAATTTCTGAGTTTGTTCCAATTGAAGAGTTTAAAGATCTCAAAGATTTAAATTTTAGCTTAAAAGTGAACGATGATGTTAAACAACAGGGCAACACCAAATTAATGCTCTTTAGTTTCGACGAAATCATTGTTTACATCTCTAAGTTTATAACACTCAAGCAAGGAGATATTATTTTCACAGGAACACCAGAAGGAGTTGGACCTGTTCAAATCGGAGACATGCTAGAAGGATTTATTGAAGACAAAAGCTTCTTTAAATTCGATGTAAAATAATTGAATAATCAGGCAGGTTTTAACCTGCCTGTTTCTGTATAATACACCTCATTGTTATCGAGCAGTATTTTTACTGTATTTAATATTTCATCTTTTCTATTTCTGCCTAATTTATCTACCAACTCTTCTGGGGTTAGCAAATCTTTTTTAAGAGTATTAATTAATAAATCAGGCAAAGTGGAATCAACAGATTTATTCTTTCTTTTTTTAGCAATACAATTCCCGCAAATGCCACATTCTTTTCTTGTAAACTCACCAAAATATTTTAAAAGAATGGCTGTATTACAAGTTTCTTTATCTTCTACATAATTAATTACAGCTTCTACCTTTTTGGCATAAGATTGCTTTCTATCTTCTAGCAATTTCTTATTTACAGGTAATTGGTTTGCCAAGAAACGCTCTGTTAAAAATAGAAGTTGCGGAGTTTCTTTTCTTGGTTCGTAAGCGACTACTCCAGCATCATTTAAGGTTGCTAAGTTTTTCTGAATGATGAAAGTATTCATCTTCATTAATTCAGCTAACTTCTTTTCATTGATGTTGATGAAATTGTTGAGCAATTCGCCACCATACACCCGCAAAAGCATTTTTATCAACTTATCGGCATTTTTATTAGCTACTTGAAACTCATACAACTTTTCGTGGTTGAATAAAATTCTTAAGCGAGAAGGCGAATAAAATGACTCATTAAACTGGATAAAGTTTTGTTCTTCTAATTTTTTAAGTGCATGGTATGTTTCCAAATAGCCTAACTGAAAAGTCTTCACAAAGTCTTCTAGATCGAAGTCGTAACTTTCCATATAACCACTTCCAACCGCAATTTTCAAATAATTGGAAAGTGCTTGATACACCTTTCTTATTGCTTCGGCAGATGGATGTGAGATATCAATATTATCTTTCAGTTGGAGTAAATCATTCTTATTATAAAGAACTACCGCATAAGCTTTCTTCTCATCACGTCCTGCTCTTCCTGCTTCTTGATAATATGCTTCCAAGTTATCTGGCAAATCAAGGTGAATTACTAATCTCACATCTGGTTTGTCAATCCCCATTCCGAAAGCATTAGTAGCTACAATTACTCTCTTCCTATTATGAATCCAGTCATCTTGCCTTTTGGCTCGTTCTTCATTACTTAAGCCTGCATGGTAATAACTCGCATTGATATTTCGCGAACTCAGATAATCCGCATACTGCTTTGTTCGCTTTCTACTTCTCACATAAACAATGGCACTCCCTCTCACTTTAGAGAGAATATCCAACATTCTCTTTTCTTTATTCTCTTCATAATACACAGAGTAAGAAAGATTATCTCTGGCAAAACTCTTCTGGAAAAAAGCCGAGTCACTACCAAAGTTTAACTTATCCTGAATATCTTCTCTTACCTCTTCTGTTGCTGTGGCAGTTAAAGCAATACAAGGTATTTCAGGAATCATCCTTCTGAAATGAGTTATTTCTAGGTAAGGAGGCCTAAAATCATATCCCCATTGAGAAATACAGTGAGCCTCATCTATTGCCAGCAAGCAAATATTCATTTTAGTTGCTCTAGCCAGAAAAATATCAGTTTTAAGACGCTCAGGGGAAACATAAAGAAATTTAACATTGCCATAAATTGCATTGTCTAATGTGATGTCAATTTCTTTCTGGCTCATACCAGAATAGATTGCTTTTGCCTGTATACCCCTTCTCTCTAACTGAAACACCTGATCTTTCATTAAAGCAATTAGAGGTGAAACCACTATGCAAACTCCCTCCTGAGCAAGTGCTGGTACCTGAAAACAAATCGATTTACCACCTCCTGTCGGCAATAGTGCTAGTGTATCTTTTTGGTCTAATACTGCATGAATTATATCTTCCTGCATTGGCCTGAAGGAAGTGTAATTCCAGTATTGATACAGTATTTTTTTGATGTCAGTCATTTAATATCTTTCAGCTTCTGTATTAAATACAAAATTGCTTTATTTCAAAAAATAAGAAAAAGTCTATTTAAAAAGAATAGCTTGAATCGAGTTTAAATTCAATAAATTCTTTAAAAATAATCTTATTTAACCAGATAAAGTTATCAGAAAATTATTTGTACTTTTAGAGGCTTTATGGAGCTTTAGCTCAGCTGGTTTAGAGCGCTGCCTTGACAGGGCAGAGGTCGTGGGTTCGAATCCCTCAAGCTTCACTTAAAATAAAAATCCCTAAACAAATTAATGCTCAGGGATTCCTATAAAATCTTTTTTTGCAATGTTATTTAACTTGCAACTTTTTCTTTCTCAACTACATCAATATTAGTTTGTTCATAAATCTCTCCGGAGTTTAGCTCTAAGCAAAGTAATTTACCTAAGCCAGCATACTCACCTGAAAAAACGCAACCGTTATCAAGAGGTATTACACTAGATTTATTTTTTACAGCATTTCTAATATATGTAAGCTCAATCGGAGTATGTCCATGTACAATTTGCTTGCCTTGTAGTAACTTCTCTTTTACTTCGAAGTCTCTAATCCAAAGCATATCTTCGTAATTTTTAAATGGTTTGCGCGAATTAAAATTAATTCCAGCATGCACCAAATAATAATCGCCTAAGTCGTATATATATGGCAATCTGCTACAGAACTCAAGATATGTTTGTCTAATTTTACCTTGTGATTCAAGTAGGTCGATTGCATTATTCCTTGATAAAGACCAATGAATTACTTCTTCATCTTGTCCCTCAAGATCTAATAACATCTGCTCGTGATTTCCTCTTAGAGGAAAAACCTGAAAGCCTGATTGGATCAGTTTAATTACTAAATTAAGTACTCCACTGCTGTTAGGGCCCCTATCGATATAGTCACCCAACAGAAATAGCTGATCTTCTTTTTGTAAATTAATTGTTTTTAAAAGCTGCTTAAATGAATGATAACATCCGTGGATGTCAGAAATCACAAAGCGTCTTCCAGTCTCAGGTTTTTGTACTTTTACAGAATATGAAAATCCAGTGGATGCTTCATATCGCTCAGAAGAACCATTAAGTTTGCCTAGAAAGTTTTGAAGTATGTTTATCACTATCATCATTTTTATTAATTATTAATAAAATAATAAAAAATGAGCTAATTATTTGTCAGATTGATTATGATCTACAATATACTTTATTAATGTCTCAAAGTCAATCTCCACTTTATTTAAAGCAAAAATAAAGGTTATCAACCATATTGGTGAATTTATTTCAAAAATATTAGTTAATAACAAAAAAAAGCCGGTAAATACCGGCCCTCATATTTACTTATATGTAAAACTAGTTACACATGAAATTGTTCTTTAATATTTTCTGTAACTACCTGACCATCGAATAAGTGGATAACTCTATGAGCAAAATTTGAGTCGTGAGGTGAGTGAGTTACCATTACAATAGTAGTACCTGCCTTATTTAAATCAGTTAATAAATTCATTACTTCTTCACCGTGAGCAGAGTCAAGATTACCAGTTGGCTCATCCGCAAGTATAAGAGGAGGATTTGCAATAACAGCTCTGGCAATTGCTACTCTTTGTTGCTGTCCACCTGAAAGTTGTTGAGGGAAGTGATTCCTTCTATTCATTATATTCATTTGCTCCAACACTTTCTCCGCTTTTTCTTTTCTTTCTTTTGCAGGAACTTTTAAATAAAGTAATGGAAGTTCTACATTTTCAAATACTGTAAGCTCATCGATAAGATTAAAGCTTTGGAAAATAAATCCGATTTTACCTTTTCTTAACTCAGATCTTTGTCTTTCTGAAAAGCTGGAAACTTCTTTATCTAAAAACCAGTATTCGCCAGAAGTTGGGTTGTCGAGTAGTCCCATTATGTTAAGCAAAGTTGATTTACCACAACCTGAAGGCCCCATGATGGCAACAAACTCACCAGTTTTAATTTCCATATTTACACTGTTAAGAGCAGTAGTTTCTATCTCCTCTGTAGTGTACATCTTTTTCAGGCTTTTAGTACGGATAATCGAGTTAGACATATAATAAATTTTAAAGTGGAGTAAATTTCTTTATAGTAATTATTTAATTTTTTTGACACTAGGAACAAAAAACTGGTTACAGTTTAAGTTAATTTTTTATGTATTATCAGTCCAGATAATTTTATTTGAGTGTAATTATTTAGTTATAAACGGGTGCTAAACTATTCTTTTAAGACTAGTACTTCATTGTCGCCAAAGTTGTCGTAAGACGAAGTGATCACCCTCTCTCCTTCTTGCAAACCATCTAAGATTTCGAAGTAGTCGGTATTTTTTCTACCAATTCTAATATTTTTCCTTACTGCTTTACTTCCTGTTTCATCGACAACATACACCCAGTTACCACCTGTACTAGAGTAGAACCCTCCTACTGGAAGCAATGTAGCTTGAGCAGGATTACCTAAATCAATTTTAATTCTTGGAGAATATCCTCTTTTAATTCCTTGAGGAGTCTCACCAACAAATTCCATATCAACTTGAAAACGGCCTTCTTCTATATTTGGGAAAATCTTAGTAATTTTTAAAGTATAAGTCTTTCCGGTATAATCGAACCTACCGATTAAGCCTTTTTCGATTCTTGGTAGGTAAAGCTCATCTATACTTACTCTTACTTTAAAGTTATCGAGAACATCAACTTGACCTACACGCTCACCTTGAGATACATTTTGGCCAAGTTCTAAATCTGGTGTAGCTAACTGACCATCTATAGGAGCACGAATAATTAAGTTATCAAGAATATTACCTACAGCGTCTAAACTTTTAGCCATACGTCTGTTAATCATCTCTTGTTGATTTCTTCTATATTCTTTGTTAAGGGAATCCTTTTTAAAGGATGAATACTGTAGCTCTCTTAACCTAATATTATATAAGTATGGTTTTTCAACTTCTTCAAACTCTCTTTGAGAAACCATACCTTGCTCATACAATTTTTTATATCTTTCATACTGTGGTTTACCTAATGCTATTTCATTATCTATGGCAGCTAATTGAGACTCTAAATTTAATGAGTTAGTTTCTAGTTGAAGTTGGGTTTGGCGGCCAATATTAAGCTGTTCATACAAAGAAGTTTCTTGAGTCATAACCTCTCTTTCAAGTTGATCATTAGCTAATAAAAGGATAGTATCCCCCTTTTGTACAATTGCACCAGATTCTTTTACAATCTTTCTAATTGTTCCACCTCTAATAATATCTAAATAGCGGGTTTCTATTGGTAGAACTGTACCTGTTTGAGGAATAAAATCTTGATAAGAACCATATTTTACAGTCGAAATCGTAATCTTATCCTTATCAACATTCAATTTAGATCTTCGATCAGCAAAAATGAAACTGTACAAAATACCTGAAACTATTACTGCACCAAAAGTTATAGTAATAATTCTTTTTACTGTCCATTTTTTCTTTTTTATCTTTCTATCCATCAGATTTAAATATTACAAATTTTTATTTTGAATAGCATTATGGTCTATTAATTGCCAACAAGTGTGCCACCACTAAAAATCGGCCTTTGGAGAGCTATATCGCATATTTTCAATTTTTCTTATGCTCGGTAGCGGATAAAAATGTCCGCCAGCGACCACTATAAAATTTTCAAAAAAATGTTTTTTACAATTGTGGTAATGATATTTGAAGAAATACTAAAAGATTGGGATTTAAAAGAATCGGAACCAATCCTGTAAAAATATTTGACAAAATAAGCTTTAATTTATTTCTTTAAGCCAACCAGTAAATACAGCTTGAAATAGCAGATTATTTAATTTTCATATACTTTAATTTAATAAAATTAAAGTAATTTTCAGACCGAACGATGGGTAAAAAAGTAAACAAAGCAGGAAAAATATTAATAGTAGATGATAATGAAGATGTATTAAAGGCTGCCAAGCTTTTTTTGAAAAGGCATTTTTTGCAGGTGGATGTTGAAAAAGATCCTGAAAATATTCCAGACCTTCTTAATAATGAATCTTATGATGTGATTCTACTTGACATGAATTTTACTAAAGATGTGAGTAGCGGGCATGAGGGATTTTACTGGTTAGACAAAATTCTCGAATTAGATCCATCCGCAGTTGTAGTTTTAATTACAGCTTACGGAGGTGTAGAAACAGCCGTAAGAGCTATTAAAGAAGGTGCTACTGACTTTGTACTTAAACCTTGGGAAAACGAAAAATTGCTTGCGACGCTTTCTTCGGCTATTAAGCTGAGAGAGTCTCGTATGGAGTTAAACCAGCTAAAAGACAAGCACAAACAGCTAAATACAGACATGAACAGCAAGTTTCAAGATATTATTGGGCAAAGTAATTCAATGCTTAAAATATTTGAAACTATAGAACTTGTTGCTAAAACAGATGCCAATGTTTTGATTCTTGGTGAAAACGGAACAGGAAAAGAGCTGATTGCCAGAGCATTACACAGACAATCTGAAAGAGCAGATGAAATTTTTATGAGTGTAGATCTTGGGGCAGTAAGTGAAACACTATTTGAAAGTGAGCTTTTTGGGCATGTTAAAGGAGCTTTTACAGATGCTCGTGAAGATCGTGCTGGTAGATTCGAAACGGCTTCTGGTGGTACAATCTTTTTAGATGAGATCGGTAACTTATCCCTACCTTTACAAGCAAAACTATTAACAGTTTTACAAAGCAGAACTGTAACACGTGTTGGCTCTAACAAACCAAAGGCTATTGATATTAGGTTGATCTGTGCCACCAACATGCATTTATACGAAATGGTGAAAGAAAATAAGTTTAGACAAGATTTACTCTATCGTATAAATACCATTGAAATAAACCTACCACCACTCAGAGAAAGAATTGAGGACATCCCACTATTAGCAGAACATTTTCTCAGTTTTTATGTAAAAAAATACGGTAAACAAGTAAGAACTATCAGCCCAGCTTTAATTAAAAGGATGCAAAAATACCATTGGCCAGGTAATATTAGAGAATTGCAACATGCAATGGAAAGAGCCGTAATTATGAGCCAAGGTACTGTTTTAGATGCTGATCAGTTTTTCTTTAGTGGAAATGCATTACAAAAACAGCAAGATAAAGGAAGTGAAGAGTTAAATCTTGAAAACTACGATTTAGAAAAAGTTGAAAAGATTTTGATTCGAAAAGTCTTACAAAAGCATAATGGAAATATTAGTAAAGCGGCGAATGAGTTAGGACTTACACGTTCTTCACTTTACAGGAGATTAGAAAAATATGAACTTTAAGAATTTCAGGCTAGGAATTTTTTTTCGGGTTATTCTACTGGCTGTTAGTGTAGCGATTTTTGTGATTTTATGGTTTCAACAAGATAAGCAATTGAGTGCCACACTTATTGCTTTTCTTATAATATACCAAATACATAATTTATATTATTATGTAGAGAACACTAACAGAAAACTTACCCGATTTCTTGAATACATTAAATACTCCGATTTTGCTTCTGGCTTTGCCGCAGACAATAGATTAGGTAAAAGTTTTAGAGAACTAAATGATGCATTTAACGAAGTACTAGAAGCTTTTAGAGAAGCGCGTTCTGAAAAAGAAGAACATTTACAATATCTCAATACAGTTGTTAAACATGTTGGCATTGGACTAATTTCTTTCGATACAGATGGAAAAATAGAATTACTGAATCCAGCAGCATGTAGACTATTATTTATTAGTAATATTCTTACTTTGAATGAATTGGCTGAAATGCATCCAGAACTAACTGAAATTATTAGAGACTTATCTCCTGGCGGTAGTTCCCTCTTTAGAAACAATGAAAAACAGCTTGCTATACAAGCCACAGAAATTAGATTAAGAGGCAAAAGCTTTAAGTTAATATCGCTACAAAACATCCAAAACGAACTCCAACAAAAGGAATTAGAAGCATGGCAGAACCTAACTAGTGTACTCCGTCATGAAATCATGAATTCCATTGCTCCTATTTCATCTTTGGTGTCTACACTCAATGACATCTTCGAAGAAGAACTTCCAGAAAATTATCAAGATCAGGAATTTGTTGAGATTAATAATGAAATAGTTGAAGATATTAGAGAAGCATTATCAACAATTGACAGACGTAGTAAAGGTCTTATTAAATTTATTAATGCTTATAAAGAATTCACCCATATTCCAAAACCTAAATTTAAGCTAGTTTCTGTTAAAGATTTAATTGAAAACA
>PBYL01000481.1 GCA_002729595.1 Thalassovita sp.
ATGCTTCTTCTTGGAAACGCGGCAAACCTCTACGGAAATCATCATCACCTTTAGGCGCTTCTTTAATGGTTCCAGTAAGCATACCTCTTCCTAGAGGGCTATAAGGAATAAATGTAATGCCCAATTCGCGACAAGTTGGCAAAATCTCAGCTTCAACATCTCTTGTAAATAATGAGTATTCACTTTGCAAAGCTGTAATTTGATGCACAGAGTTAGCTTTTCTTAAAGAACTTGGCGAAGCTTCTGAAAGTCCCAAATAGCGAACTTTGCCTTCTTTTACCAATTCTGCCATCGCACCAACAGTTTCTTCTATAGGAACATTTGGATCTACTCGGTGGCTATAGTATAAATCTATTGTATCGATGCCCAAACGCTTTAAACTCGCTTCGCAAGCCTGTTTTACATATTCTGGTCTGCCATCAAAATAAGTTTTATAGGTTTTCATGTCTTTCGGATCGAAAGCATCATCTACCCTAAACCCAAATTTTGTAGCAAGAAAAACCTTATCTCTATTCTTTTGAACTACTTTACCTACCAACTCTTCATTATGCCCAATACCATACATATCGGCAGTGTCCCAAAAGTTCAATCCAATTTCTAATGCATGTTCTAATGTTTCAGTAGAGTGTTTATCGTCTCTAGGGCCATAAGCAAAGCTCATTCCCATACAACCCAAGCCTATGGCTGAAAGTTGCTCTTCTGTATTTACCAATTTTCTGTATTTCATATTACAATTTGGTTAGTGATTCAATATTTCAAAGGTACTTGTAAGTTGAATCGAAGTAGTAGAGCTTTTCAAACCAAAAATTGTAAAATTCAAACAGTTTTTAATTTATGTAATTTAATTTCTAAAAGTCTTAGGTGTAATGCTGGTTTGCTTTTTAAAGAAGTTATTGAAATAAGAGGGATCATCAAAACCCAAACAATAAGCCACATCGGCGATATTCCAATCAGTATGGTTCAGTATCGCTTTAGCTTCTTGAATAATTTTACCAGTGATGTGCTCAGTAGTAGTTTTACCAGTCACTTTTTTTACAGCTCTATTCAGGTGATTGGTATGTACAGAAAGCCTATCGGCAAAATCGTTGGCGCTTTTTAGTTGCAATGTATATTCTAGAGAAACAGGGAATTGCCTTTCTAACAATTCTAGAAACATAGAGGTAATTCTTGAAGCTGCATTTTTATGTTTCAGGTAAGAATCTGCAGGTTCCATTTTTAATGCTTCATGGACAATCAGGTTCATGTAACTTCTTATCAGATCATATTTATACCTATAGCCTGTTTCCATTTCAGCCATCATCTCTTCATATATTTTGCATACTTTTTTGGTTTGTTCATCATCTATAAAGTAAACTGGATTGCCACCAATTTTAAATAATGGATATTGCAAAATACTGTCACTCTGATGGTTAGCGCTTACAAAACCCTCAGTAAACAAACAAAAGTAACCAGATTGCTCAGTAGAACTTGCTTCCCAAGAATACGGAACATTCGGATTAGAAAACAGCAATATATTTCTATCAATTTTGAGCCATTTATCAGCATAATACAGTGTTCCTTTACCGATTACTAACGAAATTTTATAAAAGTCTCTTCTGTTGTAAGGCGTATATTGTTTACAAGCAATTTCATTACGCTTATACACATTAAAGTGTCCCCATTCTTTATTGGCTTGAGGCTCCGTTTCTGCACCAACATCTCTTAAAGAGACTCTTTTATAAAACTCCTTTATCGTTTCGCTTTTCTGTATCATATCTTAATAGTTTAAGAATTTTTAAAATTAAAAAATTCAAACCAAAATAGTATCAGCATTTCCCTGATTCCGAAACTATTGAATCAGATTCTTCCAAGATATTGCCATATACAGCTATATTATGCCTTTCAAGTTCATCACCTAAGAGAGAATTTTAATAAATTTACTAAGCATAAAAATAGGCCAAAACCAATAAGCCAGAGTAATACTATCAGATCATCACTTCGTCGAAATCAACATACCAATTGAAAAAATGAAAAGAAGAACGCTACTGAAACAAATTACTACAGGTGCTATTGCTTTGCCTTTAATGGGAGTAAGTGATTTTGAAAAACTTACTTCCAAAACTAAAAACTGGAAAGGGAAGTTCAGCCTTGATAAAGTAAAAGATGAAGCTTTTTGGAAAGAGTTTAAGAAAGAGCATTACGATATATCAGACGAATTTATCAATCTGGAAAATGGGCAATTTGGAGTGCAACCTAAAATGGTAGTAGATGCCTACTGCGAATTTATTAAAAAAGTAAACAGAGAAAACTCAGGCTATACCCGAAATCATTTTTACAAAGAAGATTACAAACCCATTATGGAAACTTTGGCTGAGTTTTCTGGAACAGGTTCCGATGAAATTTTGATTACTCGAAATGCAACCGAAGCGCTTAATATTTTAATTCAAGGGATTTCTTTGAAAGCGGGTGACGAAGTAATTTTGCATATGCAAGATTACCCAAGTATGATTGAAGCATTTCAAATGTTGGAGAAAACAAAAGGTATCAAAATTAATAAAATTGATATTCCATTTATACCTGAGAGCGATGCCGAGATTGTGAAATTATACGAAGATGCCATTACAGATAAAACAAAGTGCATACTTGTAACCCATATGATCCACCTCACTGGGCAAGTAATGCCAGTAAAAGCAATCTCCGATATGGCTAAGAAAAAGGGAATAGATGTAATGGTAGATGCGGCACATAGCTTTGCACATCTCGATTTTAAAATTCCTGATTTGGGTTGCGACTTTGTTGGCGTAAACCTCCACAAATGGTTTAGCACTCCACTCGGAATGGGAATGCTGTATGTAAAAAAAGACAGAATTAAAGATTTAAATCCCATGTTTGGCGATAATACTAAACCAGATGATAGTATTTATAAACTTGGACATTTTGGTACTATTTCTTCTCCAACTTATCTAACTGTGCCCATTGCTGCGGAATTTAATAACATGATTACGCTCCCAGTAAAAGAAGCTAGATTGAGATATTTACAAAATTACTGGTCTAAAGAGATTGAAAGTATGCCAAACGCACAAATGCTTACTCCAACTGCACCAGAAAGAAGCTGTGCTATTGCTACTTTTAAATTGAATAACATTGATGTAAACAAAACCATCGATAAACTCTACAAAGAGTATGGTGTATTTACAGTAAGAAGAGATTTACCCGGTGGTGATGCAGGCATAAGAGTTACTCCAAATTTATACATCGGAACAAGCGATATTGATAAATTGCTAGAAGGTGTTCAGCAATTGAGTAAAGCATAAGATATATACAAGTCTTGTAGTTAATAATTGCAAGACTTTTCCTTCCATTTTCAGCCTCAGTTAAAAAATAAGTGTAAATTTTACAGTTTTTTTTTGAAATTGTACTAATCTGACACTAGTATATCCAAAATAGATATATAAGACATTTTTATATAAAAATATCATTATACCTTATAGCATTATTTTCCCGATTTTATAAAAAAAATTAACAAGAGCAGCTCCAGAAATTTAAATATTTCGCTAATTATTATTATAATTATTTACCGATTTACTTTTTCATCTTCACTTAACTGAAGTGTTGAGGTATTGAAAATATATGAAAATGAAATTATTAGCTATTGATATTGACTACATCAGAAAGATGAAAAGGGGAGACGTAGATGCTTTCCGAACCATCTATAATTTATACTGTTCTGATCTTCTTAAGTTCGCATTTCACTTCTTAAAAAATAAAGAAGAGGCAGAGGAAGTAGTACAAGATATTTTCTTAAAAATTTGGGATAAAAAAGTACTGATAGACGAGAAGCATTCCTTTAACGGATTTGTATTTATTATCGCCAAAAGAGTAATTCTAAACAAAATTAGAGCTAAGGTTAAAATCAGAAATGTAGAAATAGTTTCTGAGCACAACACCACCAAACAAAATGCACAAGATCTCTTAGTTTATAAAGAATTACAAATGCTTTCAGACAGAGCAATTTCAACCTTACCCGAAAAGAGGAGGCAAATCTTTATTATGAGCAGAAAGCAAGGATTATCTAATAAAGAAATCGCCACACATCTAGGTATAAGCGATAAAACTGTAGAAAATCAGATTGGCTTGGCTTTAAAAAGCATTCGTGAGTATTTAACAAAAACAGAATATTCTTCTGCAATTTTAAGCTTATTTCTATTACTTATTTAGAACTTTCACTTTATAGAACCAATACATATACTGTTAGAACACCTTAGGCAATTAGCTTTAAGGTGTTTTTTTATAAAATTTAAAAAAAATTAAAATTCTTTTGGGGGGTAGTTTCAAAATCGGTGTATTTATAAAAAACACAAAGACATGGCACCGCAAACTATCGAGAAATTATTACGCAAAGTACAAAACGGAACCTGTACAGAAGATGAATTAGCCGCATTCCATGAGTGGATGGCAGAAGAATCCAATAAATCTGATGTAGCTGATTATGTAAAAGATGTATGGCAGAATATAGATCATCAAACAGACTTCGAGAGCGAAACCGATAAATCAAAAATGTGGAATGAGATTGAGACAAAACTGCATTTAACTACCGAAGCAGAGTCTCCCAAATCTAAATTCACCCTTAATACAGGATTTTTAATGCGTGTAGCAGCGGTTATACTTCCTTTCATCATTATAGCTGCTTACACTTACTATCAAAGAAATAACTCTTCAATCGCCGATAATACAACGTTTAGAACGATTTCAACAGAGAAGGGAATGAAAAAATGGACCACTTTACCAGATGGTTCTATGGTATACCTCAACTCTAACTCTTCTATCAGTTTTGCTACAAATTTTTTAGAAGGAGAAGAAAGAATTGTGAAGATGGAAGGGGAAGCATTTTTTAAAGTACAAAAGCTTGAAGACAAAAAGCCATTTAAAGTAATCGCTCCAAAAACAGTCGTAAGAGTGCTTGGCACTTCATTTACTGTAAGAGCTTTGGCCAAAAATAACAAAGAATACATTGCTGTTTTAACAGGCAAAGTAAACGTGGCGACAGATAAGCAAAATATAGATTTATTACCTAATGAAATGGTAGAGGCAGGAGAGCAAAATCTTGAAAAAGTTGCCTTTGACCCCAACGAGATGTTTTCGTGGAAAGACGGAATTCTTTACTATAAAAATGCTTCACCAGATGAAGTCTGGAACAAATTAGAAAACTGGTATGGAGTAGAATTTCGCTTCGAAGGAAAACCTTCAACTCAAAAAGAATTTTCTGGCATATTTAGAAACGAAGTACTTGCTAATGTACTCGAAGGACTCAGCTTTTCTGCGGGGTTCGACTATAAGATTAATGGCAAAATTGTAAATATTCACTTTAAATAAATTAATATGACAATGAAAAAAAACTACTTAAACTACTCTTACTCAACAGGTTAAAGCCTATAGCTTTTCGGAATTTGATTTAATAAAAAAACCCAATGTACAATTGGCTTGGCGGCGATGTACACTGGGCTAGCAACTTAGTTTTTCACTAAATCCATTAAAAATATGATTTTGAAAATTTATAGACAAATTATTATGGTATCCAAATATATAATTTGGGGTATTGCAATTCAATGTGCACTGGCCACACTACTACTTGCCGAAGAAGGCAACGGGCAGAGCATTGAAGAAATCTACTTGTCTGTTGAATGTAAGAATACATCATTAACTGATGTGCTTGACAAAATAGAAGAGAGAACTGGTTTTAAGTTCGCTTATTTTAATAGCACAATCAAAGACACCGATAAAATCTCGCTTGAAGCGAATAATGAATCACTGGCAACAGTACTTAAAGATTTAGCCCGACAAACTAACTTAAAGTTTAAAAGGGTTAATTCTAGCATATTTGTAGATCGGCGGAAAATGTGGGAGTTATCTGTAAAAGAAGAGACCTCAGAAGAACTCGTGCCACAGATTAGAATTTCGGGAACAGTAATCGCCGAAGAAGATGGAGAGCCTTTGCCCGGTGTAAACATCGTAATTAGAGGCACAACAAATGGTACCACGACAGACATCAATGGGAAATATAACATTTCTGCTCAGAATGGCGATGTTTTGCAATATAGCTACATTGGTTTTGTACCTCAAGAAGTAGAAGTAAATAGCCAAACCAACATTGATATTTCTCTTAAAGCTGATCTAGAAGAATTGGAGGAAATTGTGGTTGTGGGTTTTGGAGAACAACGAAAAGCCAGTTTGGTGAGCTCTGTAGCTTCTGTAAATGTAAAGCAGTTGAAAACACCATCTTCAAACTTAAGTAATGCTTTAGCCGGTCGAGTTTCCGGTATTATTTCTTTCCAGCAAAGTGGCGAGCCTGGTTTAGGAACAGATAACTCAACTTTCTTTATTAGAGGTCTTTCCACTTTCGGAACAGGTAAAAGAGACCCACTCATTTTGATTGATGGTATAGAATCTACGGTTACCGATATGGCTCGTTTGCAACCAGATGATATTTCTGATTTCTCTGTGTTGAAAGATGCAGCAGCAAGTTCTATCTATGGTGCAAGAGGTGCAAATGGTGTAGTGCTCATCAATACCAAATTAGGTTTGCAAGGTAAAACCAGATTCTTTTTCCGGATGGAAAACAAGTTTTCTACCAATACCAGAAATTTTAAGTTGGCAGATAATATCACTTACATGAATCTGGAAAACGAAGCCAACACCACACGCACGGAAAATGGCATTGAACCTTATACACAAAATAAGATCAATAATACCTTGGCTGGCAACGACCCATATCTGTATCCAAACAACAATTGGATAGATCAACTACTAAAAGATTACACCTACAATCAGGCATTTAACTTAAATATGAGTGGTGGTACCGAAAAAGCCAGATATTTTATTGCAGGTACTTACAATCGCGACAATGGTATTTTGAGAGTTGACCCCATCAACGATTTCAATAACAATATTACCCTCAATAATTATTCAGTGAGGTCTAACATCGACTTGGATTTAACCAATACTACTACGTTAATTTTAAGAGTTTACGGTCAGTTTGATGATTATACTGGTCCGATTGATGGTGGTGGTGCTGCATTTTACAATGCCTTAAACTCTAATCCTGTTATGTTTCCGGCAGTGTATCCGAAAGAGAAATTGCCATATGTAAACCACCCACTGTTTGGCTCTGAGCAGGTTCTTAGTAATAGCCAACAAGAAACAGGGGTTTTGTTTGTGAATCCTTATGCAGAGATGGTGAAAGGTTATCAGACCTATAAAGCATCAAACTTAAATCCACAGGTAGAACTAAGGCAAGATCTTAAATTTGTTACTGAGGGCTTAAGCTTTAGATCGATGACGTATTTGAAGAGAACCTCATTTGTAAGTCAAAACCGATTCTATAATCCTTTCTATTACAAAGCGATTATTAATCCGAATGATGGAAGTTACAATCTACAAGTTTTAAATGATGGAGGACAAAACTCTTTAGGAACTACTGGTACAGAATACCTCAATTATACCGAAGATGGCAAAACAGTAGAATCTCAGTTTTGGTTACAAGGAGCTTTAGAATACAACAGAATCTTTAATGCGAAACACTCAGTTGGTGGCTTGTTATTATCATACATTTCTCACTACGAAAAAGGGAATCCGGGATCATTAATAGAGTCTTTGCCAAGTAGAAACATGGGGGTTTCTGGCCGATTTACCTATGGTTATGATGATAAATACATGGTAGAACTTAACTTCGGTTACAACGGTTCCGAGAGATTTGCTAAGAAAAACAGATTTGGGTTCTTCCCTTCAGCAGGTTTGGCATACAATCTTTCAAAAGAAGATTTCTTCGCTCCATTGCTGCCTGTAGTTTCTAACCTTAAACTGAGAGCCACTTATGGTGTAGTTGGTAACGATCAGATTGGAGAGAAAGATGAAAGGTTTTTATACCTATCTAATGTAAGTCTAAACAACGGCCTTTATGGAGCTGAGTTCGGTAAAAACGATGGTGCAGCCACTTATTACAGACCTGGTGTTTCCATTTCTAGATACTCGAATGATGATATCACTTGGGAAGAGTCAAGACAGGTTAACTTGGGTATCGACTTAGGGTTAGCCAACAACTCTATCGAGTTAATTGCTGATGTATTTAAGCAAGATCGTTCTCAGATACTTCAAGCTATTTCTTATACTGACAATGCCACTGGATTAATGGCTACTCCACGCTCAAATTATGGTAAAGCTGAGAGCAAAGGGATTGACTTATCATTAACCATTAATAAAAGTGTAAATAGAAATCTGGATATAAGCTTAAGAGGAACATTTACATATGCGACAAGCAAAGCAATTAAAATCGACGAGATCGCCTTCCAAGAAGATTTGGCTCACTTATCTAGAAAAGGTCAATCTCTCAGCCAAGAATGGGGATATATTGCCGAGCGCTTGTTTGTAGATGACGAAGAGGTTGCTAACTCACCTGTACAATTTGGTTATACAAACTTAAAAGCTGGCGATATCAAATACAGAGACATTACTGGTGATGGAGTAGTTAACTCAGACGATTTAGTACCAATTGGTTTCCCAACTCAGCCAGAGATAATTTATGGTTTTGGTGCATCAATTTTATATAAAGACTTCGACTTTAATTTCTACTTCCAAGGTGCAGGTCGCTCAACATTCTTTATAGACCCATACAGAATACAACCATTCTATAAATATCAAGCTGACTATAATGATGATGCTGTAAACAGAGTGTACCAAAGAGGATTATTACAAGCCATTGCAGACGATCATTGGTCTGAAGATAACAGAGATTTATATGCTTTTTGGCCAAGACTCAGCACAGGTTTAGTAAACTCTAATAATGCACAATCTACATGGTGGATGCGTAATGGAAGCTTTATCCGACTAAAGAGTGTAGACATTGGCTACAATTTCGAAATGCCAAAAATCGGCATAGAAAACATGAGAATTTACTTCTCAGCAACCAACTTATTTATACTAAGCAAATTCGACCTTTGGGATGTAGAGATGGGAGGGAACGGCTTAAAATACCCAATCCAGTCGACTTACAACTTAGGCTTTTCACTTAACTTTTAATTCGAGTTATATCATGAAAAAGAGCATACTAACAAATAATTATTTAAAGGTTTTTAGAGCGATTGTAAAAAAATCTGCTATCAATCCGATATATAAATTATCAACTTTTATTCTATTTATCTACTCAGGTATTTTCTACTCGTGCGAAGATTATTTGAATATAGTTCCTGATAATGTTGCTACTATTGATAATGCTTTTACACTTAGAAACGAAGCAGAAAAATATCTTTTCACTTGCTACTCATACTTGCCAAAACATGGAGATGGTTGGTACAATGTAGGCATGATGGGCGCAGATGAAATCATTTTACCTCAAGCAACAGAAGGACAGTGGCATGCAGCTTTTAGAATTGCTATGGGGCAGCAGAATAAAGATTATCCTTATTTTAACGAATGGGCAGGTACCAATAAAGGGAGTGGTGCTGGTTATATCTACTTAAAGTTATTCACTGGAATGCGCCATTGTAATACCTTTATCGAAGAGATATCTGATGAAAATAATGCACCAGATTTGAGTCTAAACGAAAGAGCTAGATGGTTGGCAGAGGCTAAGTTTTTAAATGCTTATTACCACTATCATTTGTTTAGAATGTATGGTCCTATTCCGATTATGGATGGTGTGCCACCCATTACCGAAGAACCAACAGCACATAGAATGCCTGTAGATTCTGTTGTAAACTTCATCACAAATACGATAGACGAATCACTTGAAAATCTTCCAGATAGAATTATAGCTGAAAATACAGAGCTTGGCAGAATTACCAAACCAATTGCCTTAGCTATTAAAGCGAAAGTTTTACTGTTTGCTGCAAGTCCTTTGTATAATGGGAATACAGATTACGCCAATTTTTCAGACAAAGAAGGAATTCAATTATTTAACTCCACTTTCGATGTTACTAAATGGGAAAGGGCACGAGATGCAGCAAAAGCAGCAATTGAATCAGCAGAGCAAAATGGACATGCTTTGTACGAATACAGCAATGATGTTCTCAACCTAAGTGATGTTACCAAAACCCAACTAAGCATTAGAAACTCAGTTACTGAAAGATGGAATGAAGAAGTAATTTGGGGACTTTCTAATAGCTATTTCTTCAACCATAATTTGGCGATGCCACCAATGGTGGGTGGAACAGGAACCTCAACCAGTCGATTTGTTTTGGGCGGTATTTGGTCGGCACCAATCAAAATTGCTAAAATGTTCTATTCTGAAAATGGCGTTCCTATCGAAGAAGATAAAACTTTGGATTTTAGTGATTACTTATCATTAAGAGCAGGTACCGAAGAAGAAAAATATAATATCTATCCTACTTTTGAGACGGCTCGATTAAACTTCGATCGTGAGCCAAGGTTCTATGCTAACCTAGGTTTCGATGGTGGTATGTGGTACATGAAAGATGGAAACTCCAATGGCGATGATGATGAAAACTATCATATAGAAAGCAAAAATGCAGAAACTGCGGGTTATGGTCACTTTACAAACTGGAACGAAACAGGTTATTTCATAAAGAAACTCGTTCATTGGGAATCTTCTACTTCTGGTTCTACTGACCCGAGTTGGCTTACTTATCCTTGGCCAGAAATTAGGTTAGCAGATTTATATTTAATGTATGCAGAAGCACTCAACGAAGCCGAACCTGCTTCATCTTTAGCCATTGAATACATCGACAGAGTAAGAAACAGAGCTGGATTAGAAGGTGTTGCAGAATCTTGGAGCACATATTCAAGCAATCCATCTAAATACACGACTCAAGATGGACTTAGAGAAATTATTCATCAAGAAAGAATGATCGAGTTTGCTTTTGAAGGTCAACGTTTTTGGGATTTACGCAGATGGAAAAAAGCTGCTGAAGAGCTAAACAAAGACATTACAGGTCTTAACATCTATGGTAAAACTGCTGAAACTTACAATACCGAAAGGGTAATTTTTACGCAGGAGTTTATTACACCGCGCGATTATTTATGGCCAATAGGCAACTACGATATAAGAAGAAATCCAAATCTGGTTGAAAACCCCGGATGGTGATGAACTATGAGTAAATCAGTTTTGGTAATTAATTTTTTCAATTAAAGCATTGATGAAAATGAAAGTAAAGAAATTCAAAATATTGACTTATATATTCGTAGTCGCCATTATTATTATCTCGTGTGACGAAGAATTAGAGTTTAGAGAGCCTACAACCACAAATGGAACTGTACCACAACAAGTTTCAGAAGTTACAATAGAAAACCTTCCGGGTAAAGCTCGCATCACTTACACGCTGCCAGACGATAGCAATCTGTTGTATGTAAAAGCTACTTATACGCTTTCTAATGGGGAAGTTCATGAAGCAAAATCTTCTTATTTCTCAGATGAGTTATTGATAGAAGGCTTTGCTGATACACTTGCTCATGAAGTTGAAATTGTATCTGTAAGTAGAAGTGAAGTCGCTTCTGAACCTGTATTTGCGACTATAAAACCATTAGAAGCACCCATTTGGAAAGTGTTTAGAAGCATCGATATTATAGATGCATTTGGTGGATATAACTTAAGTGCCAACAACGAACACGAAGAAGATATCTCCATTTTAATTCTAGAAAGAAATGAGTTTAACGAGTTCGAAGTAGATCATTTTAAAAGTATATATAGCTCGTTAGCTGATATTTCTTCAAAAATTAGAGGACTAGATACACTAAGTTATGAGTTTAAAATCTTTGTGAAAGATAAATGGGGAAATACAACAGACACACTCATTAAAACAGTTAAGCCTATATTCGAAACAGAGCTTTCGAAAGAAAATTTTGAAGCATTTGTATTGCCCGGAGATGCACCACAGGTAACAAATGGTGCTAGGTTAGAATATGCTTGGGACGATAGACTTGGCTGGCCATATACAAGTTTTACCTATCAAACTGCCGGCGGTCCCGATCCGCATATGATTACCTTTGATCTAGGTGTAACTGCAAAGCTGAGTAGATTTTGGTATCGCCCATATCCAGAGTTAAATCCATCGCAGTTTTTCTACCTCACCACAATGAAACAGTTTGAGGTTTATGGTTCTACATCACCGTCTTTAGATGGTGCTTTGGATGATAGTTGGATTTTACTGGGTGCATTTACCTTAGATAAACCATCTGGCTCGCCATACGGACAAGATACACCCGAAGACAGAGCGGCTGGTGAAGCAGGATTCAATTTTGAATTGGATATTACTGCTCCAAAAGTTCGATACATCAGAATTAGATGCTTAGAAAATTACGCTGGTGGTACAGCACAAAGCATCAACGAACTGGGAATTTATGGTGACCCTAGATAAATCAAATGCTGATATTTAAAAGATATTCATATGAAAAACGATAAGATATTTAATAAAATTAAGCTACCGTTTCTAACAGTTTGTCTATTGTCACTGACATTTATTTCCTGTTCGGAGTGGGATGGTTTTAAAGAATATATTGAAGGTGGAGAAATTATTTATCCCGGAAAAATGAAAGCAGTAGAAATTGTACCTGGTAAAAACAGAGTTCAGTTAACTGGCATTTTAAGTGCAGACCCGAATGTGGTAAAGTACAAAGCCTATTGGAATAGTAATGAAGATTCAGTCGAGTTTAGCATAGATAAAACTTCTGGTGAAACTTATATAGAAAACACTTTTGAAGTAGATGAAGGTGTCCATAGTTTTGAGGTTTTTACTTATGATGAAGCAGGCAATATTTCGGTACCAACAAATGCGGTAGGAGCTTCTTATGGTGAAGCTTACAGAAGAAAGTTGAATAATCGACTCATAACTGAGCTGATATTTAATGAAACAAACACAACCATTAACTGGGCACAAATCGATGCTTCTACAGGTGCACAATATACTGAGTTGGTTTATACTATTGGCGATACTACCTACACAGTAGAAACTCCTGTTGAAGAAGGCAGTTCAGTTTTAGAGGGTTTGACAAAAAGTACTACAATTCAATATAGAACTGTATTTAAACCTACATCAAACAGTCTAGATACTTTTACTGTACCTTTTCAAGATTACGAAGTAAAAGTAGTTCCACAACTTAAAAACAATAAAGTACCATTTATAGCCTCTGGCATTTCTGGTCGTTGGGGAACCTTGGCAGATTGGCAATCTAATGAGAATGTACAAAGCCACGATGGTTTTGGTGGCTGGGACGAATGGAATGGAAATATTTTTAATGTAGAATCTGGCTGGGGAGCACCTGCAATTACCAATGGTAAAATCTGGCAAACACTTACTTTAGAACCTGCAACCTATACCTTTAAAATCGCTGAACTAAGAGATACCAACCTCACAGATGCAGATCAAACTTATTTAGTAGCAGCAGTAGGAGATACCCTTCCCAATGTAGAAGATATCAATAATGCAATAGGTTCAGTGCAGGTTTTTAGCAGGCCTGTTGGAGAACTTAGCTTCGACTTTACAGTTTCAGAAACCCAAAAAATTTCTATTGGATATCTAACCACACAACCCGATGGCACACCAGGTAAATATTGCAACATCATTTCTTTTGACTTTGGGTTAAAAGAAGAGTAATTAATCAAAGAACTCTCAGACTTAGTTATCAAAATCTGAGAGTTCTTTTCTACAATCCTTGATATCTTTAAAATTTCTCACTTTTTTAGAAATATCAACAAGTATATTCAAAGGCTCAATTAGGTCATTAAAAACAATGTTCTATAAGCTATAAGAGCAAGTTAAAACTATTACACAATCAAAAGCCCCTAATAAATAGTAATTAAAATTACTTACTCAACAATCACTTTCTTAAAGTATTTTCTACTACCAGAATGCAATTCTAGCATGTAAAATCCTTTTGGTAGATAAGCGATTTCTAATTGGATTTCATCTTTGCTATTACTGTTTGATATAGTTTTGGTTTTAACTACTTCTCCTACCATATTTCTGAGATAAACGAAACTATTTTGCTCAAAATAATTGGCTGCAACATAAAGCATTGTACTTGCTGGATTAGGATAAACAATAAATTGAACATCGTCTGCCTGCTCGTCTGTAGAAGTAACCAAAGTACTCACCGTGTTACTATAATCTGAGTTAGTTACACTATTTATAGCCCTAACTCTATAGAAATAAGTTTTACCAATCAAAATATCATCATCCTGATATTGCTCAACATTTTCGAGTGTGTAGAAAAACTCTGAGTCTGTAAAATCATCAGATTCTCCTCTTTCAATTTCAAATCGAAGCTCTTCTTCGCTGTTATCTTCCCAAAGTAATGTTGGCTTATAACTATAGTTATAAGAAATTTCAAGATTGGTTGGCGCATCCATTCCCGGATTTGTCGTCTTAACCAAAATAGTATTGCTATATGGCGATGGCACACTGTTATTATATGCTTTCACTCTATAATAGTAGGTTGAATTTAGATTTAGCGTAGTATCTTGATAAGTAATAGTGTTCGCTGATAAAATAATACTAGTTATGCTACTAAACAATGCGTTTGTTGATCTTTCTAAAATTATACTGGTTTCTGTTTCATCAGTATCAGTCCAATTGAGAATCACAGATGTATCTGTCACATTAGAAAAACTTAAACTTTCTGGTGCATTCGGTGGAATAAAATCAACCAATGTGTTTAATGTACTGTTTGTAATAACTGCCGGGTTGTAGTCAAAATAAATATATGCAGTATTTACGATTTCAGTAAAATCTGAAAGGTTTTCTTTTGGCTTGATTCGATATGTTACAAAGCCATGACTTTCTAATTCATTCACATTGCTATCTGGCAAGAAAATATTATCGAAGTTAAAGATCAACTCATTATACTTGTTAATTTCAATATTAAGCGAATCACTATAGCTCACTAATTCAAAAGTGGATATATCTAAATCATTATCTAATTCGTCTCTAATTTCTATATTATAAGCTGTATCATTCCCCGTATTTTGAAACCTAATGGTGTACTCTAAAAATTCATTTTTGAGTGTATAATTTTCCTCTTTTACTCCTGTAGGTGTTACCAATTTATCATTAGGATCATATGAGCAATTTACAATTTGACTAACATTCTTTTCTTCTGTGATATGCTCATTTTCAAAAATAACCTCATTGGCAACCGTGTTCCCTAAATTTGTAAAGTCTGGAGCTTTAAAAGTGATTTCTATCTTTCCTTGCTCTGTAGGATTCAAATTTTCAACCTGCCAAACAATGGTACTATCCGTAAAACTAAGCGGAGTTAAAGAGCTTTCTATAAGCGTGAACTTAGTGTCAAAATTCAGTGTAATTTCACTTTGGTCTAGTGTAAAAGAACTATTATTTTTATAGGTCAATGTATACACTACGTCTTCTTGGCACCTTACCCTTGGGCTATTTATATCTAATGCTACAGCAGTATCTTGAAAAACTGGAATTAAACCAAATAAATAATTAGTAGCATCATCTTCCTCCAAGTTAATTTGGTAAGTACTATCTGTGGTAAATGTCCATTTTTCTCCTGAAATTAAACCTAGATCATAGTTACCTAAAGGAACAGAATAATTAATAGCTCCACTTTCATTGGAAATGGTTATCAAGTTTTCTGGTAATAATG
>PBYL01000482.1 GCA_002729595.1 Thalassovita sp.
ATGTTTGTGTGACATCAAAATCTTCAAATTCATATATGATTTTGCGATAAAGTCCATAGTCATAAGAAACTTGAACTAAATATGATTTTAAATCTAAGCCTGCCCCGAACTTAATACCATAGTCTAACTTATTAGAAAAAGGCTCACCTTGCAATTCTTCAGTTTCTAATGATGCAAGATTAGGATCATATTCAGTTTTTGAAGATTCAAATAAAAACAAACCTAGATAAGGACCAGCTATACCATAAAAATCTAATTTACCTATGGGTAATTTCATTTTTAAAGGCATGGGCACATCTAAATAAAATTCATTCATAGTTGATTTATAACCGACATTCACGACTCCGAACTCATCATTTTCATCAAAAACGACTGCAGGCATATAGTAATACATTTTCTGTGTTTCTCTTTTTAATGAGAAAAGTAAACTCGGCATAAATGAAAGTTTTTCACTTATTTTTAAATCTACCGTTGAGCCAATACTAAACCCAGGTCTTAATAATCTATTTGGTTCTAGATTTCGGCCACCTTTGTATTGATCAAATTTTGAAAAGTTTACTCCACCTGTCAAATAGAAATTTTGTGCATGTAGAAATGATGACTTTTGAACAGAAAGAATAAAAAGCAGTAGTAATGTGCTATATAAATATTTCAATATTCTAGTGTTTTATAGTTTAGCTTAAAAGCATATTAGAATTATACTATTACTAACTATAAATAGTGATGTTAATTATTGGTAGTATTCACTTTTAGATACCATTCTTACAATTTTATAACAATTTTTTCAAACTGACCTTCTCAGTCAATTCCTTGAACCTTACAGGACACCCGGTCTGCTTCAATCCCGCTTACTTTGTAATATAATCATTCAACAAAATATAGAAATCATGAGCACAAAAAAGAAAGTAGTAGTATTGATCAGCAAAGGAATGGACGACGAAAGAGCATCTGTAGCATGGAGCATCGCCAATGGAGGTATTAAAAGCGGATTAGAAGTAAGCATCTTCTTGGTAAGTTCAGGTGTAGATTGGGTAAGAAAAGGTGCTTACAATCACGCACATCTCAACCCCAAAGACCCAACCATGAAAGACATGATCGAAACTGTTATAGAAAACAGATGTAGAATTATGGTTTGTCCACCTTGTTCGGCTGTAAGAGGCTACACACCCGAAGATTTAATCGATCAAGTAGAATTGGTCGGATCACCAGCATTGCACCAACTAATTCTTGAAGGCGCAGAAACTATCTCTATTTAACATTCTATCCAATTTTAAAGCAAAATATCATGGAAGATAAAAAATCAAAAGTTCACTATTCTAATGAAATTATCGAGCAAATTACTTCAGCACAACTAGACGAAGTTATAGCCAAAGGAGAGTTTACCATCATAGATGTAAGACCTCCACAAGGAATTGAAAGTCAAGGAGAAATCCCTACTGCGATCAATATTCCTTTAGATGAGGTTAAAAAACAGATTGACCAAAGAAAGCAAAAACCAGAATCTATTTTGAATGGTGAAGGTCCCTTCTTATTTGCTTGTACAGGTGGCGTAATGTCTTACATGGCAGCTATACACGCGCAGGAAAACGGAATAAAACGAGTTTACAACTTAGAAGGTGGACATTCTGCTTGGAAAAAGCTAAAAAAGTCGCAGGAAGAAAATCAACTGATATAGAAAAATTCATAAAAGTATCCACCAATGACTGAGCTTGTTATTGATGGATACTTTCCTTTTAAACTGTTTGTGTTTTGCTTACTCGCCAAGCATTTGGCGTAACTCCATATTCTGCTTTAAAACTCCTGATAAAATGAGAGTCACTTTCGAAACCGCAATCGTAACAAATTTCCTGCACTGTAAAGTCAGTAGAAAGCAGCAATTCACGAGCAAGGTTTAACCTCTTTGTTTGCAACCATTTGGCTGGCGTTGTATCGTACACCTTTTTAAAATATCTCTTAAATGATGATGCACTTTTTCCACAAAGTCTGGCATATTCTTCCACTTTTAGGTTGTAGATATACTGCTCTTCCATAACCTGCTCAATGGTGTACCCAGAGTTTGATGCCAGCGTATATAGCACATTTTTAATTTCTCTATTTCCCGGATCTAGACAAATGTTCATCAACATCTCCCTAAATTTTAATTCTATAATTTTCTGGGGAGTTTTCTGCGGTTGTTTGAGATAAGAAAAAAAGGAATGATACAACACTCGTAAACTTTCTTCCACATTTATTCTATAGATAAACTCTGGATGGTCTACCCTTTGCAAAGCCGACATTTCTTTCTCAATGTCGCTATCCATACATCTTTTAATAAAATCATCCTTCATAAAAAACATCAAAACACAAAAGCTCTCTTCAAAATACTGTTGATTTTTAAAGGCTCCTTTTCGCACAAAAATGGATTGATCTTCTTTCACCAAAAACTCATTAGATGGTGTAATCCATTTTTTTTGTCCATTTAGCACATATACTACACTGTGGCATTCAGACCAGGCATCAAATAGTTCTTCCTTAATCGGACATTTGAATTCTACAATCAGATAATCTTCTCCAATAATTTTATGGTATCCTGGAGTTTCTAAGAAGTGTTTATACGAATCAAACATTTGCTATTGAGGTGTAATTAGTGTAAACCAATTTAATAAAATTATAATTTAACTCCTATAAAAACCCTCACCAAACTTACTGTGCACACTGTTATAAATCAATCAATTCACCAATGTGTAAATAAAACACAAAGAATTAGGATTTATCATTTTATCCATTTTACTTTGTGTTTAAATAACACATTGAAATTATGGATTCAAAAAAATATTGTTATGAATATCCCAGACCATCAGTTACTACAGACTGTGTAATTTTTGGTTTTGATGGAGTCGATCTCAATGTTTTGCTCATTGAGAGAGGTATTGAACCATACAAAGGAAAGTGGGCTTTTCCGGGTGGTTTCGTGCAAATGGATGAAAGTGCAGAGGCATGTGCTAAAAGAGAATTGTTCGAAGAAACTGGAATTAAAGATGTTTTTATTGAGCAGCTTTACACATTTAGCGATGTAGAGCGTGACCCCAGAGGCAGAGTTATTACGGTGGCATTTTTCGCATTGGTAAAAACATCTGAATATCAATTGCTCGCTGGTGATGATGCCATTAAAGCTCAGTGGTTTAAAATTAAAGACATTCCTGCTCTTGCCTTCGACCACGATTTAATTCTTCGAATTGCGCAAAACAGAATAAAAGGAAAGATTAGGTATCAGCCAATTGGATTCGAATTGCTGGATAAAAAGTTTACCATGCCCCAATTACAATTACTTTATGAATCTATTCTGGAAGTAAAATTTGATCGCCGAAACTTTAGTACCAAACTGATGAAAACAGGGCTTTTAATACAGCTAAATGAGAAAATGGAAAATGTTCCCCACAGAGCCCCTAGATATTTAATGTTCGACAAAAAGAAATACAACGAGCTACAAAGTAGTGGATTTAACTTCGAAATCTAATGAAAAACATATTTACATTTTTACTAGTGTTAGTCTCACTGGCTACTTATAGCCAAAGTGATGATATTGTGATTACCAATGAGCCAACAGATACGATTTTTCTGAAGGAAACTACAATTCAAGCTTACAGAGCTTATGAAAGCACGCCGGTTACCTTTAAAAACATCTCCAAAAAAGAGATTGATTTGTTAAACACTGGGCAAGAGCCATCTATTATTTTAAGCTATACTCCATCCATCAATTCTTATTCAGATGCAGGTAACTACCAAGGTTACTCATACTTTAGATTGAGAGGAATCGACCAAACTAGGGTGAACATGACTCTGGATGGAATTCCACTAAACGAGCCTGAAGATCAAGGAGCTTATTTCTCCAATTATCCAGATTTCTTTAACTCTATCAATTCTATTCAAATTCAGCGTGGAGTTGGTACAAGCACAAATGGAGTGGCCAGTTATGCCGGAAGCATCAATTTTCAATCTCCAAATTTTTTGGCTAAGCAGTCGATGGCAGTGGGTGCAAATTACGGTTCATTTAATACTTATAGGCTTTTTGCCGAGTACAATAGTGGTTTACAAAAAGATAAGGCCATTTATACCAGAGTTTCTCACCTCAATTCAGATGGATATAAGTACCATTCTGGTAATGAGTCAAACTCTGCCTTTGTGAGTGCAGGTCTTTTTAAAGAAAAGCACCAATTAAAATTTACAGGCTTTATTGGCAATCAAAAAAATGAATTGGCATGGATCGGTGTTCCGCTAGAAACAATTAACAAAGAGCCTCGAACCAATGCAGACTCAGATGAACACGATAGCTTTTTACAAGGTTTAATGAGCCTACAACACTCTTGGACACTTGATAAAAACATAGTGCTTAACAACACAGTGTACTATAATTTTCTGGATGGAAATTACGATTTTGACTTGAATAATTTCCTTGGTTTTCCATCAACCGAAGAGATGTATAACTACGATTTTAGACATAATTTCATTGGCTATTTCAGTAACATCAACTGGTATTTAGATAACCTAAAAATAGATGCAGGTATTCATTTAAATACCTTTAATAGAAGACATATAGGTTCAGAAAGATCACTTGGAAAACTGTATGAAAATACTGGTTACAAAAATGAATTTAGCACTTTTGTTAAGGCCAGATATTCAATCAATAACTTTGTACTATTTGGTGATGTGCAATATAGACACACCAATTTCGATTACGAAGGTTCTGTAGATTTTGAGCAAATAAGTTGGAATTTTATCAATCCTAAAGTGGGTGTAAGCTATTTCTTAGATGAAGAAACTAGTATTTATGCAAGTTTTGGAACCTCTGGCAGAGAACCTACTCGCAACGATTTGTTTAATGGCGAAGACGATTTACTTGCCAATGAAGATGGCAGTGCTGCCTTTACCAATGTGGAACCAGAAGAAGTACAAAATTACGAAGCAGGTCTAAAGTTGATGCACGATAGATGGCATTTATTAGCCAATGTCTACTACATGAATTTCAAAAATGAGATTGTGCTAAATGGTCAATATGGTCCAAATGGACTTCCACTACACAGCAATGTAGCTAAAAGTTTTAGAAGTGGTGTTGAGCTAGATTTTAAAGTGAAAATCTTAGAAGATTTCTATTATACAAATACATCGTCTTACTCATATAATAGAATTCAAGAAAATGAAATTGAGTTTTCACCGATTCTCACTCCTACTGTAATCGTCAATCAATCTATAGGATTCCAGAAAAATGCTTTGCAAGCAGGTATGTTCTTTAAATACCAAAACGAATCTTATATCGATTTCGAAAACAGTTACCAAACACCATCTTATTTTACTATCGATATATTCGGTAGCTATACTTACAAATCTTTAGATTTTAGAGTGGGTGTAAACAACCTGACTAACAGAACCATTATCTCGAATGGTTACATCGGTCTCGATGGTACGCCATTGTATTTTGTGCAAGCTCCGATAAATTTCACAACAGGAATTACCTGGAAAATTTAAGTTTAATAAATTGAATGTTATTGGCAAGTATCAGAATTTTTGGTACTTGCCTATTTTGTTTAGTAAAATGTAATACTTTTAGCTTCTACACGACAATTAATATTAGAAACATCATAAATACAGCTTAACCAATAAATGAAACGAACAATACTTCTTCTTAGAATCATCATGGCAATTGTAGCTATCACTTGCATGGTGATTTTCGTACCTTGGATATTATTAAGAGCTTGGATAACCCCACTTCCCGATACAATTCAAGAGCAAGCAAACGATGCCATTGAATATGGTTTTGATGGTATTATTATTTATGTAGATGAAGCAGGCAAAGCAGCAGAGTTTTATACTGCCGGATGGAAAAATAGAGAGAATAAAATTCCCGCCGATTCTAAAGCACTCTTTAAAATTGCCAGTATAAGTAAATTGTACATCGCCACGGCTGTAGCTAAATTGGTAAATGATAAAACCTTATCACTAGACAAAACACTGGCTGAATATTTACCAGAACTCAGTAAAAGAATTGCTAATGCTGAAAAAATCACTTTGAGAATGTTGGTGCAACATCGAAGTGGAATTCCCAATTTTACTGATCTTTCTCATTACCCTTGGGATAATCCAATCAAAGATAATAAGGAAACCCTTACCCTGATTTACGACATGCCCGCTGATTTTGAACCTAACAGTGATTACAGTTATTCAAATACAAATTATCTATTAATCGGTGAGATTCTCGATAAGGAGTTGGGTTATAGCCACCATCAATATATACATAATGAGATTGTAAAACCACTTGGGCTTAGTCATACTTATAGTTTGCTCAATGAAGTAAATTTGGATGATGTTAGCAGTGGTTATTCTGTTGGTTATGATAAAGACATAAAGCCGAATGATTATGTAACTCCGGGTGGCTCGATGGTCGCAACTATACAAGATGTGGGTGTTTTTTTAAGGGCTTTAAATGATGGTTCATTATTAAATGATGAGGAACAAGCTATTTATTCATCAATCTATGTATATGAACATACAGGACTTTTACCCGGCTACCAAAGCATTGCTCGCTATTATAAAGATTTAGATACAGTGGTAATTCAGTTTGTAAACACCAGTGGTGAAAATTCATGGCCATTATCTGAGATTGTATATAACCGAATAGTAAAAATTATTAGTGAGAGAAATCAGGAATAATGAACTCATGAAACATACTTTTTATCTGTAATTCCCTCCTATTTGCTTCCAAAAACTCCTAATGAAAGATGTAACCCATTTTAACTACATTATTTGTTAACAAGTAAAAATGAAAGCAATAAAACTGTAAACTTTATTGGGTAAAAACGTAAATATCAATGTAAATTAGCAATCATCACTTGCCATACCGAAGTTTTTTAAGATTAACATCAACTTCCAAAACTTACTATTTTTTTATTAACATTTAGCACAAACTTTTTAAAAGTATGCTACTAGTTTTTTACTAAATACACAGTAACGATGTTATTTGATTCCCTAAATTTCGCTATCTTTTTGCCAATAGTGTTTGTCTTGTATTGGTACGTTTTTAATAAAAATTTAAAAGTTCAGAATTTTCTCATTTTGGTTGCCAGTTACATTTTTTATGGTTGGTGGGATTGGCGATTTTTATCTTTAATTGTTCTTAGCACTTTGGTAGATTATTCTATCGGAAGAGCTTTATCCACGCAAGAAAATGAATTTAAAAGAAAAGCTTTACTATGGACAAGTATTACTTTTAATCTAGGCACACTTGGTTTCTTTAAGTACTTCAACTTCTTTATCTGCTCACTTTACGATGCTGTACCTACTTTACAATCATCTGTAGGCTTTAATACACTCGAAATAATTCTACCTGTTGGGATCAGCTTCTACACATTCCAAACTTTGAGTTACTCAATTGATGTGTACAAGCAAAAACTGACTCCCTCAAAAGATTTTATTGCCTTTTCTGCCTTCGTTTGTTTCTTTCCGCAATTGGTTGCAGGCCCTATCGAAAGAGCAACTCACCTATTACCTCAATTTTACAGAAGCAGAAAAATAAACAGCCAACAAGCTACAGACGGGTTAAAACAAATTTTATGGGGCTTGTTTAAGAAAGTAGTAATTGCAAATAACTGCGCTGTATTTGCCAATATGGCTTTTAATAATCATGCAGATTACTCAGGTATAGAATTATTTATTGGTGCATTGTTTTTCACATTCCAGATTTACGGAGATTTCTCAGGTTATTCAGACATCGCCATTGGTACTTCTAAACTCTTCGGCTTTGATTTGATGAAAAATTTTGCAACTCCCTATTTCTCTAGAGACATCGCAGAATTTTGGAGAAGATGGCACATTTCGCTTTCAACATGGTTTAGAGATTACCTATATATTCCATTGGGCGGCAGCAAAGGCAGTAAATTGTTTAAAGTGAGAAATACCTTTATCATATTTATTGTGAGTGGATTGTGGCACGGAGCCAACTGGACATTTGTAATTTGGGGAGCATTAAACGCCATTTATTTCTTACCACTTTTACTATTAAACAAGAACAGAAGCAACTTAGACATAGTCGCCAAAGGCAAGCTAATTCCTACATTAAGAGAAGCTTCTTCTATGATTATCACATTCTGCCTAACAGTTTTAGCCTGGATTTTCTTTAGAGCAAATACAGTTACAGATGCCTTTGCTATACTAGGCGAAATCTTCTCAGAATCGCTTTTTGAAGTTCCAGTTTTACCAATAGAGTCAATTGTAACACTTCTAATTGTAGCTGTCTTTTTAGTGATTGAATGGCTTGGCAGAGAGTCTGAATATTCAATTAAAGATATGTTTAATAGCTACCCAAAAGCCGTACGCTGGACGGTGTATTATGTAATGATTATTCTCTTCTTCGGATTTACAGGTGGAGAACAGGAATTTATTTACTTTCAATTCTAATTAGCTATGAAAACCTTAAAGACCAAAGTGCTGCCATTCGTTTTGGCAGTGCTACTCATCAATTTGATGCTTAACTTAATCTTCTCGAATAGAATTACAGAAGATAGATTTACGACACGATATAACTATTTAAAAAAGAATTTAACATCGTACAACACTTTGTTTTTTGGTTCGAGTAGAACGCTACGCCACACAATTCCAGCTACTTTCGATGCTGCAAATCAATTAAACGGAATAGAAACAAACAGCTTCAACTTAGGCACTCCCGGCAACTCTTCTTTCGAAACCTATATGCAATACGAAACATTTTTAGATTATTATGAAGGTTTAGAAGAGCGACCAATCCAAACAGTATTTCTAGAGATTTTCCCGTTAACAAGAGTCTCTTGGGAGAATAGCACATCTTCTAAATCTGTGTATTGGATGTCTCTAAAAAATGCCAAAAGATTATATGGCTATGTAAACGATAAAGAAGATTATACTCTCAAAAGAAAAGCTTCTTATTCTATCTTTTCAATCCCATTGTTTTTAAAATACTTTGGTTTCGGATATATCAACTTTTCATCTGATAGTGCCGATAAAAAAATCTGGTTGGGAAAAAATGTGGATGGTTTTTTAAGCTACGAAGAGGAAATTGCCCTTTCTAAAAGTGAGCATAACAAAAAATCGCTTCTCGAACAAAGGAATGATTTTGTAAAGGATACAACTCAACTAGAAAGCAGAAAACAAGCAATTTTAGAAGAGATGAAAAACGAGGATAATGCATCCAATTTTAATCCATCTCATGCAGAAGTTTTAAAAGAGTTAATGGCAAAATCTGAGGAAGTAGGAATCAACTTAATCTTTACTGTTCATCCCAGATTAAATCCAATTAACGAGATGCAAGCTTTAAAAGAAGCTTTGCCTAATAGAATCATTGATATGTCTAACCCGAATGAGTATGCCGAGTTCTGGAAGGTAGAAACATCTTTTAATCATGGGCACTTAAATACATCAGCTGCAAATATTTACACCAAGAAGTTAGCTAAAATATTCGAAGCTAACAGAGCTGAACAATTCACAAAAACGAATTAATTAAAGCCTCATCAACTTAAAATAAAATAGGTAAGTGATCTAGAAATTTGATCACTTACCTACACTTTTTCCAGTCGGGTTTGCATAATATTTTGTATGGTTCATCGGCATATTTTCAGCGGCAGGCTCGTATGAATCGTGTTCAAACTCAAAGCTGAAAGAATAATACCTCTTCCAATCTTTAATAGTCATTCCGTTATAGTCAGACCCAGATTCTTCTAGTAATTGATCTTGCATATCTTAATGGCTTAGTTTAAAAAAATTAATTTCGATTGCTCTGATGTTTCAAATATGTAGAAGGATTTTGCTCTAAAAAAAATCTTTACACCAACCTGCTTATTAGCAGTATGAATATTAAAAATAAGTCTCAAAATCGCTGCGTAAGTGTAATAAATGGGGCTTGTACTGCGACTATCTAAATAAACACAGCTAAGAAAAAACATTGGTACAATTGATAAAAATTGCACCTTCTCTCCTACATCTTATTGATTAAATTGATTATTAACATGAACTATTTTTCACATCTATCTCTCCTCAAATACGATTACCTCTTGTATTTTGAATACTTGTCTAATGACGATATGTTATTAGAATTTGGCTGTATGCATATTTACCCTTCTAGAGATTTTTTTAACCTGTGGGATATTTTTTGGAATGACATTCCACTAAAGAAAAAGGAGAAAAAAATCCGCTTGCTATATAGAAAACAAGCTCATCAATTTTACTTTGGTAACTTTATAAGAACAGTTTCTTTTAAAGAACAAAGGTTGCTCGAAAGAGCTATTGCAAAAATTGAATTGGATTATTTATCTAGCTACCAAAGAGTAAAAAAACATGCGATATCACTTAAGGGTATTTCTGATCGCAGGAGTGTAAAATATTTTGAAACACCTTATAAAGTAAAACTTAAAATTACCGAATAACCTCTCTGATAGTACAAAACTTATCAGAGAGGTAGGTAATTGTTAGTACATCACTTTCGCGACACTTTTCATAGATTGATTAGGAACAAAATTTATAATATTTGATTTAGGCTTTTGATGGAGCTGAAGATTTCTAGCTATCAATTCAAGGATTTCTTTTGTATGATCGAACAAGAAAAAATGCCCACCTGGAAACCAAACTACTTCCACTTTTTTACTGGTTTCTACTTGCCAATCTGTTATTTGATGGGTGGTAATGTTTTCATCAGTACCTAACAGAAGCGTAATCGGCAAATTGAATGGCGGCGTTCTCTGGTAATTGAAATTTTTAATCACCTGAAAATCTGCCTGTAAAATTGGTTTAAGTATTTTAATCAGCCTTGGGCTATTCAAGATCTTTTCTGGTATACCTCCAATTTCTATAAGCTGGGTGATAAACTCTTGTTTATCAAGCACTTTTAAAATGGGTTCATCTTCTAAAGTCGAAGGCGCTTTACCACCAGATAGAAACAAATGCAGTGGCAAAGGAAGTCTACTTCGAGTAATCTTCTTAGTAAGCAAATAAGCCAATAAAGTACCCATGCTGTGGCCATAAATGGCATAAGGTGGCTCTAAATAAGATTCTATTTGCTTGAGTATATCATCAATAATTTTATCCGGATTATAAATCAGTTGCTCAGTAAACCGAGTTCCTCTTCCTGGTAAATCAACAGGTATAATTTGTAAACTGGATGGAGCCATTTCTACAAATTGTTTGTAAGCAAACCTGCTTCCTCCTGCATATGGGAGGCATATTAAATTGGCTTTTTCCATAAGTTAAAGATTGTGTAATTTAGAAATGTAATTTGAGAATCAATCCGCAGATAACACCACGGATTGATTGTTTGAATTATAGCAGAAAAGCAAACGAGCTATAATACTACTTTATAAATCAGGTCTTCAATTAGTGAAATCACTAATAAATATCTTTATCAAATCTGTTATCAACGTAAATGTTGATTAGAGTAAACCGTCAATAGTTTGTTGTCTTCTATCCATTCCCCATGTTAAGAATACGCCCATCATCACGAATCTTGGAGCCAAAGGAGTAACTTCTCTCCTAATTCCTGTATCTACATTTGAGTATTCGTAACCAAACACTTGCTTGCTACCTAGAAGATTGCTCATAGAAAGAACTACAATGGCATTGGCTTTTCTAATCTTGGTAAGATATGCCAGCAAAAAGCTTACATTGTGGTAATTCTGCACTTTGTCTGAAAGGAACTCGCTATCTGGTCTGTTTGGGTTAAAATATGGACGACCAGAACTATAACTATAAGTTAAACCAGTGCTCAAAGAAAGTTCGGGGATATATCTTTTCATTACCAAAGAAGCAGTGTGGTTAGCGGCAAAAGTTGGTTGAGCCAATATCGGATAATCCATAAACTTTCTTTTCGTATCGAGATAGGAATAAGACACCCAATAATCCAGATTTCTTATGGTCTTTTTGTCTCTCCAAAACAACTCAAAACCTTTTGCATAACCATATCCACCATTGGTGACACTAGGAACAGTTTCTATTAGGTTATGATATTTTTTATAGAAAATTTCTGTACGAATCGTACGCAAACTACTTCTTTTCTGATAACTCACAATGTAATGGTCGCTTCTACCATAATCAAGTCCATCGTAATACAAATACTCTCTATTTGGCTTTTGGTAATACTGTCCGTAAGAAACTAAAAACTGCTCTTGTTCGCTCAGTAAATAGGCTAGAGAAAGCCTTGGAGCTATATTCATTTTTTGTAAGAGCGTAGAATATTCCATTCTTACACCGGCTCTAGCTTTCAAGTTCTTAACTAATTCAATATTACTTTCGATAAATACTGAAGAAAAATTATCTGTAAAACCTGCTACAGAATCGCTTCCCGATTCCACATCTCTCCATGTTGAATTTTCTGCCACATGTTGTACTTCACCTCCAAAATTAAGCTCGAAGTAATTGCTGAAATATTTGGTTAAAACTGTTCTTGCTTGGTACAACTGCGAACCATATTTTACACCTTGTTTGCTGTGTATTTGGTCATCTCCTCTTACTTCGGTATAGTACTTATCGGTATTGGTACTTGCAGAGAGTCCGGTGTTAATTTTGAGATCGTCTTTTAACCAATCGCTGTAAGTCAGGTTGGTGTAAATATTCGAATTATCTACATCTGCAAAGTCTTTATTGCCCAGATAATCCAGACTATTTTCATTTAAAGAAACAGCGCTAGTTCCGTACATACCTAAAAATTTAAGCATGCCTGTTTTAGAAGTCTTGGTTCTAAAATTGACTGAGCCGTTCAAATATTCTGGCATTTTCACAAAGTCTTTCGACTGTTTTACCACATTGTAGTAAGGTGCCAAGTTCATATAATTTACGGAGGAAGTAAACGATGACTTTTCGTTCTTGGCAAGTAGGTTCAAGTCTGCGCTTACTCCTACTGATGTAACGGAAGCTTCTGTGGTGCTTTGCTCTGGTAAATCTTGTGTTTCGAGAATGAGTGTAGATGATAATGCTTGACCGTACAAAGCAGAATAACCACCACTGCTAAAATGTGAGCCTTTAAATAAATCGGGAGAAAAACGCCCTCTTTGTGCCACACCTGGTGTGCCTCTTTGGTAAAAGTTATTTACCATCATTCCATCTACAAATATCTTGGTCTCATCTCCTGTTCCACCTCTTACAAACAAGCCTTCTTGTTCGCCAATTTGCTGTGTGCCGGGCATGGTTCTTAATGCTGATGTAATGTCTGAATTAGAACCTCCGGTGGTCATTATATCTATGGGTTTTAATACAGTGGCTCGGTTTTGATCACTTGCTTCAAAATAGCGTGATGAGGTAACAGTAGCTTCTGCGAGTTCTAAAAACATCTCTTCCATACTGCCAGAAACTTCTATCGGTTCTGAGCCAACTGTTATTTTTTGTTCACTGTCTTTAAATCCCATTAGGTGGAAAACCAGTGTTTGCTCTCCGGTTTTTCTTGTGGTGAAAGTGAAAAATCCGTCGGGTCTGGATGTGGTGCCATCGTAACTGTCTTTTATGAACACATTGGCACCCACAATGGGATTGTTTCTTTTGTCTTTTACATACCCTTGAATGGTAGTCTGTGCGTACAAAATCGTACTTGTAAGCACAAATAAAATGTTAAGTAATAATGCTTTCATGATTTATAAAGTTTAATAATCGCCTGTTAAGACTGTAATTGCCGATTGAATTCTGCTTTTAATGTTTTTGAGTGATAATTGATTTTTTGATGACCGAAACAAAGCCATCACATTTGGTAGTGAAGGATAAAATAGTCGACTGTTAGTGAAATTTAATTTTTGATGTTAATCAGGTTTAGTAGATAAAGAATTGTTTGTATGGCGGTTTGCATCGTGAGGTTTTCCTTGTCGTAATCTGGGTTGGTTTCTACCAGATCTAGACCGACTATATTTTTGTTTTGCAACACAACCGAAAATAATTGCTTTATCTCTTCGAAATTGAAACCACCTGGAACTGGCGTAGCGGTACCTGGAGCCACAGATGGATCAAGTACATCAATATCAAAAGTGACATAGTAAGGAACATCTGTTGGCAAATCGAAAGTTTTTCCTGCTTCCATCGCTCTTTTTATATCACTAAACCAGTAGATTTTTTGTCGGGCTTCTGGTCTTTGCCCCATGTTAGAAATTCCCCTAATTCCAAACTGATAAATTTGATTGAATCGAGCATCTTCTAAGCATTTAGAAACAAAATTACCATGATGGTGTGTTTTGTTACGATGCGTTAAATAATCGTATCGCGATCCGTAGGTATCTGTGTGAGCATCAAAATGAATGACATGTAGATCGGAATAATTATTTAAGGCAGCTTTTATGAGTGGATAACTAATTGAATGATCGCCACCCAAAAAAAACAGAACTACTTTTTTACTGAAAAGCTCATTGGCAATGGTGAATATTTTGTCGTACACAAAGTTTCCTTCTTCACTTGTATTGATAAAGATATTGCCATAATCCTTAATCAACTCTTGCTGAAACAAAGAAGCTAGGTTTGTGAAATCTGCCTCTCCATCTAGAAATTTGAAGTCTTCTGCTGTTGCACTTTTATTCAAATTAATCTTATAATGCTTCACCATTTCGCGCAGCTTATATGGAAAATTTCTAGAACCTGTAGACTCATTATTTCCTTTACCAAATGGTACGCCTACAAAAGAAATTTGTGGTTCAGATGAATGATTTTGATCTAACAATAAATTGCCTGTATTAAAAAGCCTGTTGGCAACAGGAGTAACTGTAATAGTTGCTTCTTCCTGCATTTCAGTGTCGAGTATCAATCCTTTTGACAGAAGAAAAGCAATCGTTTTTTCTAATAAGGCATCTTGCAAGTCAAAGTGTTTTTCAATCTCAGTAAACAAGCGAGGCTTTTTTACATATTCGAGTATATCGACTATCATCGGCCCTACTTCGAACATATTTCCGCTGATAATGCTGTAAACTTTGGCTTTGCCATTTGGCTGCCAGTCAATCTCTGTAAATGGAGATTTCATTAAGCTGGTGATGGCATAATCTATCATACTTTTTGAGCTCTGATGTTACGAACATAATTGCGAGAAACCTTGGTGTACTTGTAAGAGAAGTAAGTAATTACTCCCAAAGAGAAAAACGTTTTGGCATAAAACTCAATCGCACATATTGAAAAATCCATCGCTGCTATCTGGCTGAAAACCAAGCCTAAATCCATAATAGATTGAGCAATTAGTATCACTATAAACTTAGCTATGTAGATAAAAAATGCATACTTCAATACAGAGTAAACTATCAAAAATGGATTTTTTAAGTTGATGTTTTTTAAAGCACTTTCATTCAGATTAATCGGTGCTTTAGGGAATAAATACTTTATAGCTTTCAACAAGTAAACATTTGATTGCTTTCTCAGATTTGGCAGATTAAACAAGTCGCTGTAAATCCAGTAACCATCGAACCTGAAAAATGGATTGAGATTAATTACCACTGTGCCCATGTTTAATATGATGATGTACATCAACACTTCAATTACTGTACTGTCGGTTAAATAGCGAAGTACATAAAATATCACCGTGTTTATGAGCAATTGCATGTAAATACCACCTAAGTTAATAATGGTTCGTTTCCAGCGATTCAGCTTCCAAACGCCTGTGATATCAGCATACAAAACAGGCAAGGCTAGATAAAATCCGAAGCCAATGTTCTTAGGTTTTACACCATACATATATGAAGCTGCGGCATGTCCCATTTCATGGAAAAACAAAACCATAAAAGCCAGTGGATAAAAGAGCAAAACATAATTGGCATTTCTTAAACACTCGCCAGTTTGTGCAGCAGTAGTGGCTGTATTGGCACCCAAAAACTGATTTACATAAAAGTAATTTACAGAGGCAGATCCAATAAACAAGATGGTAAACACTACCGGATGAAATGCATATTTAAATACTTCTAGAAATATTCTGAGATGTTCAAATTTTACCAATGTCCACTGACCTTGAATGCCTGTAAGCGGTAACTGCTTTTTCTGACCTTCTGGAAGTGCTTTTTCAAACAAACCCAGCGGCTTAATGTGCTGCTCTATAATTCCAAATAAAGTGTCTTTGGTAAATTTATATTGATTGTTGCTCCAAATATTGAGAGATTCTAGCATCTCATCTGTAGATTTTTTCTCGGAAAGAAACCTGATAATTAAATACACAAGCTCCCCTACGTAATATGGTTTGTCGTTTACAGTTAGTAAAAATTTCTTCTTACCAGAAGCATCGATTTCTTCTATGGTATAGGTGGCTGTTAACTCATACATAGCGAAAGTTTAAAAGAGTTTACAATAGGAAATAGAGGTTGGTTGTAGATTTAATCCATCATCAACCCTATTCATTATTTTTTTTGATTGTGTAGCGAGATATTAATCAGAGAAAAAGATTAAAGTCTGATTTTGAGAGAGTACTTGAAGTACCAGACTGGCAGATAGCACCAGCCTGGCGAACACACTAGTTAACTGCTATCTATTATTTTTCACTGTAGATGCAACGATCTGCATCTGCTGCAACGGCAGTCATTTCGTGTCTTTCTTCAAGTTCTACTATGTTTAATGAGTCTTTAAGTATTTCTTTTGACATGGTGATAAAGTTTATAATTGAATGAAAATTGAAAAATGCAAGTGGCTTCAAATCAATAGAACAAGCATTACTGGGTGTAACAAAAAATCTGTTTTCAAGAGATGTTACCACTTGCTGTAAGTAAAAATTAAGGTATTACTGATTTTACTTGTTAGAATTATTTTTCGCTGTAGATGCAACGATCTGCGTCAGCTGCAACAGCAGTCATTTCGTGTCTTTCTTCCAATTCTACGATGTTTAATGAGTCTTTTAAGATTTCTTTTGACATGGTGATAGAGTTTAAAATTTTATAAATATTTGAGGAGAAAGCAGTATCAATTTCACTAAAACAGCTATTGAGTTCGGGCGAACAGACAAGAATCTGTAAAGATGTGCTTCGTGGTTAATTACTGCTTACTTATTAAAAGATTTGCATGAAAATGATCGCTTATTTTTCGCTATAGATGCAACGGTCTGCATCAGCTGCAACAGCAGTCATTTCGTGTCTTTCTTCTAACTCTACAATGTTTAATGAATCTTTTAATACTTCTTTTGACATGGTATTTTATTTAAAAAATGAGTAATGATTTAGTATGTATTTGGGTGAGAATCTAGGTCGAAAGCTTACTTATACTGCTTCTGTAATTGTGCAACGATCTGCTTCTGCTGCAATAGCAGTTAATTCGTGTCTTTCTTCTAATTCTACGATATTTAGTGCGTCTTTTAAGATTTCTTTTGACATGGTGATAAAGTTTTAAAATTGTATAAAGATTTTAGTTAAGCAGCGTAGTTTTCACTTTAACAGAGATAAATAGCTAGGTAGACAGATAAAACATCCGTGAAGATTTGTTTTGTGTAAACTTAGCTGCTGTAAGTATTCATTTATTCGATCAAATGATTTGATTAAGCCTCTTTGTAAATGCAACGGTCAGCGTCAGCTGCAACAGCAGTCATTTCGTGTCTTTCTTCTAATTCTACAATGTTTAGCGCGTCTTTTAGGATTTCTTTTGACATGGTATTTTATTTAAAAAAATGAGTAATAATTTAATGTATGTATATGGGTGAGAATATAAGTCGAAAGCTTAGCTTATACTAAGTCACCAGTAATGGTGCAACGATCTGCTTCTGCTGCTACAGCAGTCATTTCGTGTCTTTCTTCTAACTCTACAATGTTTAATGCGTCTTTTAGGATTTCTTTTGACATGGTCTTCTATTTAAAAAAATGAGTAATAATTTAATGTATGTATATGGGTGAGAATATAAGTCGAAAGCTTAGCTTACACTAAGTCAGCACTAATAGTGCAACGATCTGCTTCTGCTGCTACTGCAGTCATTTCGTGTCTTTCTTCTAATTCTACAATGTTTAATGCGTCTTTTAAGATTTCTTTTGACATGGTGTTAAAGTTTTAATTGTGAAAAATAATTTAAGATTAAGCAGTATCGAATTCACTAAAACTGAGCTATGAGGGTGACAGATAAAGTATCTGTAAAAATTCGGTTTGGATATTCTGAACTGCTTTAGGTGGTAAATCAAGTTTGGGCGAATCTTCTAGATTAAGCTTCTTTGTAGATGCAACGGTCGCCATCTGCAGCAACTGCTGTCATTTCGTGTCTTTCTTCTAATTCTACAATGTTCAATGCGTCTTTAAGTACTTCTTTTGACATGATTCTAAAATTTATGATTTTGAAATTGATTGATTCTATTTGATGATTGCGAAGATTAGATATCTACTTTGCCTGAACCAGTATCTTTGCAGCGGTCTATATCAACCGATGCTGCTGTTAGTTCAAACCTGCTTTCAAGTTCTACAATTGAAAGTGCATCTTTAAGCTCTCCACTTATTAGTTTCTTATTCATGGTTGAAAATTTTTGATTGTTGATGTGTTTATCTTGTTATTAAATAGCCTTAAAGCGATTAAGCTAACTATTTAATTATCAGAATCTTAAACAACAGACTTCCATTTATTTATTCAGCCCTAAATGTGTACCGAATGAGTATCTTTCTTTTAATTGCTGGCTGCTCTATAAAAGGAATTACTGCTGCTTCTTTGAGTGATTATTGTACTAGTGATTCTTCAGCCAAACGGTTGTAGATCATTTCACTTAATACATTCACATTCTGGAAAGATGTTTCATTAAACTCAGAAGGAAGTATGCCGAACTCTTCAGACAAGCGAGAAGCAATTTCAAGAATAGCTAAAGAATCTTGGATGATACCTGGCTCTTCATCAGTTCCGAAAAATGGATCTTCGTTTCCGATATCTTCTGGAGATGCGCCATCGATTTCAAGAGCTTCAATAATGCATACTTTGATTTTTTCCTGAATTTGAGATAAAGTTTCCATAGTTTTTAAAAATTTTAGGGTTGTAAAAATTGATATATTTTGAAATTGTTTTTTAGAATTTTGAATAGATAAATTTTACTCTGAGACTGAACTCAGCTAAAACTTTGTATCGCAATGGCCGACATATTTCCAGCAAAACCAAAGGAGTTCGAAATCGCCGTATCGAATTTGTAATCGAGACCTTTGTCTTTTACGATTACCAAATTGTGGTCTTCTGCTTCCAAAATCGGATCAGAAAGATTAATAGTTGGCGGAATAAATCCATCGTGCATAGCCACTGTTGTTGCAACCAGTTCCACACTGCCTGCTGCGCCTAAAGTATGCCCAGTCATAGACTTGGTAGAGCTTACAAACACCGGTCTTTTGTCTGCCAGTTTTCTTATGGCTTTAATCTCCATCGTATCATTAGCAGCGGTAGCCGTACCATGCGCATTGATGTATTCCACTTTGCCTATATCGATCTTGCCTTGCAATAAAGCTTTTTGCATTGCTGAGTAAGCAAAACCTCCATCAGGACAAGGAGCCGTTGCGTGATACGCTTCATTAATGGTCGAATAACCTTTTATTTCAGCATAGATCTTTGCATTTCTCTTCTTTGCAGAACTTAGGCTTTCTAGTATTACAAATGCACCAGCATCACCTAAATTAAGACCATCTCTGTTTTTATCAAATGGCTTACATGCTCCTTTTGAGATTGCTTGTAGTGCATTAAAACCACTGTAAGTTAGTTCTGTAAATACATCTACACCACCGGCAATCATGTAATCTACTCTTCCTTTCGAGATAAAGTCGAAGCCTCTGCCTATTGAGTTCGTTCCTGCTGCGCAAGCTGTCGAGATAGTTGAAATAGGACCTCTTAGATCGTATTGCTTGGCAATGTTACCTCCGATAGTAGAAGTTGTATGAAAGAGCAAGTTGATATCTTTAGCAGGTTCTCCGTCAATTTTGTTTTTTACCCATCTCATAAATGGATAACTCGCTCCTACTGAAGTAGCTACGGCTACTCCCATTCTTCTATTATTTATTTTATCCATTTGCAAGCCTGCATCTTCAATGGCATCCTGTACTACTTTTTTAGATAGATCACTGAGAATCGTTGCGTCTTTTTCGTATAAATCGTCGTACAGTTCTGGTTCCAATATGCAAGCACTGTTGTTTCTGTAAACAGGCAAGCTGGTGTCAAATCTTCGAGTGGGAATTTGCTTTAATCCGGAGTTTCCATTGCGCAAATTGGTTTTAAATTCTTGCAAGTCTTTACCGATTGAGCATAGTATTCCCAGTCCAGTTATTACAACTCGTTCCATAGCGTTTAATATTTGATGATTGATTATGAAATTGAATAAAGGTGTTTTACAATCATCTGCATTATACGCCGATGCCACCGTCTATGGTAATCTCCTGCCCGATGATGTATTGAGGGGCTGCACTTGCTAGATAACTAACCAAATTTGCTACTTCTATAGAAGTTCCCATTCTTTTAAGCGGGCTTCTCGACATGCGCTCTTCAAAATAACCATTGTTTAGGTTTGAAGTCATATCTGTCTCGATTAAGCCAGGAGAAACACAGTTTATAATTACTCCTGAGCGAGCTACTTCTTTGGTAAGTGCTTTAGAGAATGAAACAATCGCTGCTTTTGAAGCTGAATAAGCTGATTGTCCTGGATTGCCTTTTTGGCCTGATAGGGATGTGATATTGATAATTACTCCACGCTTCTGGCGAATCATCATCGGTAGTACATTGCGACAGGTGTTTACCACACTAGCCACATTGGTTTTTACTACCTTCCACCATTCATCGTCTGTAGTGAACATAAACGGGCGGCTATTTCCAAGAATTCCTGCATTGTTTACTACTACATCAATCTTCGGAAATTCTTTTTTGATATTTTTAAATAAGCTGGCTACTTCTTTACTATCGCTCATATCGCACTTAAGTGCTTTTGCTGTCGGTAAATTGTGTTCTGCGATTTCATTTACGAGTGACTCAGCCATTTCTACCTTGCTTAAGTAGGTAAATATTACTCTGTAACCTTGATGAGCAAGTTCTAGTGAGATAGCTCTACCTATTCCCCGAGTGCCACCAGTTACAAGGGCTATTTTTTGATGTGCTTCCATAATTGCTTTTCTGATGTTAATTCAATTTGTGTATGTATCTGATTTGCTAGTGATTATTGACTTAGGAATTAATCTTCTTCAACTTGATCTTTATAGCGACCTAAAGCGTGCTCTAGTGGTGCTCTTCCCCAGTGAGGCTTGATAGTGTTTTCGTCTGCGATATTTTCTGCAAAAAGTCTGGCTGAGTTATCGAATAATCTCTTTGCAGCTTCAGGGCCACCACCAAAATCAGCAGGTACATTGTACAAGTTTTGAGCTAAGAGATAGTAAGCTCTTGGATTGTTTTTGTCTATCGCACAAGCTTCTTTAAGGTAAGAGTTAGATTTAGATACGAATTTCATTCCACGACCCATTACATCTACTTTAATTCTACTGCTATAAGAAAGCGCTTTTAAGCATAAAATCTCTGAGTTATTCGGTGAAAGCGAATCAGCAACTTCGAGATACTTGTTTGCCTTTTGAGCAAGCACATCTATATCGTTGATGTCTTTGGTAACCATTGCTTGGTTAATCTTGCTGAAAGCTGCGTAGTAGTAAGGCAACCATTTGTCTTTTTCAGCGAGTGCAATTCTTTCAAAGTTATTTGCCATCGTTAAGAAAGTCGCTTCTGTAACTGCCGTATCTAATATTTGAACATTCTCTAGCACAGCAGCTTCGTAAGCATTGTCTTGAGCAAGTACAACAGCATAAGTAAATGCCAATGTTAATAGGGTGAAAATCAGTTTTTTCATGATAATAAAGTTTTAAAAGATTGAATGAATGATTTATAAAGTATTAGTGGTTGATTAATATTTCTTGAGAACCATACTGGTGGTATTACCTCCCAAATGGATGGAGTTTACAATAGCATAGTTGATTTTATCTTTTACCTCTATACTTTCTTCTGGTATAATAATCTGCTTATTTACACCTTCCAGTACTTGATTTGGAAAGCCTGTGCCTGGTACCATTTCGTATTTTACACCCAGTGCTCCTGTAGCCAGCGAAAGTGTTGCTGATGCTCCCAGTGTTTCACCAGTTTTAGATTTAATAGTGGTATAGTAAACCTCTTCTTTTTTACACACATTTTCGATGGCTTTCGCTTCGTAGCTTTTTACCTGCCAAGGCAAGCAAGAACCGCCAACTACCAAATCCACATCGTTTTCGCTAATTCCTGTGTGTTGGATGGAATCTAACATAACAGAAGCCAAGTCGGTATGGGAGCGCTCTGTTAGCAAGTGATTTCCAATACCATCGCATCCGGTAGAATAGCCCAATACTTCTGCGTAGATAGGTGCATTTCTTTCGAGTGCGTGCTCCAGTTTTTCCATTACTACAAAGGCAGAACCTTCACCAAGAATAAGTTTTCCTTCCTCTTCAGGAGTGCCCAATTTTTCTTTGAGTGAAACATATTCTCCCTTTTCATTTTTAGGTGATAGTACTTTATCACTCAATACATAATTAAAAAAAGTAGAATCTCTTAGTTCATCAAAACCGCCACAGATCATAACATCTGCTTTGTCGTCTTGCAGCAGATCGAAACCATAAGCTGCGCTGTTTTCTCCCAAAAGCATAGAGCTTGGGCCTCTTAATTTAAAAAAGCGAGTTACATCTCCCAGAGCACAATTGGCCACTGTTTTAGTAAAGTTCAGCGGACTTACCTTATCTGCACCTCTTTCATACAGTTTAGTCAAGTAACTCTCGACCGCTGCATTAGCAGCTATATCTGTATTTAAGATCAACCCTAATCTTTCTGGTGAGAATGAAGGTAGGTCTAGCTGTGCGTCATCAATCGCCAAATGACAGCCCAGCATAGCCAATTGCGAATACCTCAGGGGAAATGGAAAACGTAAACCAGCTAAATAATTCTTTATTGAAAACTCTGTGCAAACGCCACAGTATTGTTTTTCTATTTCTTGGTATTCCCACTTTTCTCTAAGCGAGATACCAGATAAGTTTTGAGTAATTTTATCGATAAACGAAGCTTTTCCCACACCCATGCTAGACACCGTTCCAACTCCGGTAATTACAATTCTTTGTTGATTTTCCATGATGTTATTTTTTTGATTGTTGAATAAAACAGGCTCTTATTATCAGGAGATATGAACAGTTACGCTACCTTTTGCTGCTACTTTGCCTTCGCAAATTACTTTGGCATCAAACTCAGAGAAACCCATTAGTTTGTGTTTAAACTTTACTTCTATTTCAAGTTTGCTCTCTGGCCTCACCTCTTTGTGAAAAGATACATTTTTAATTTTGATAGCTCTGCCAGAAGCTGGTTTCTGCGGAACCTGAACTTGTTCGGAATTGCCAAAGTTGAGCGCTTCTAATCTGCCGTATAAGCCGCAGGTTTGGAACATCATCTCTACCAGAATTACACCTGGCAAAAGTGGGTAGCCCGGAAAATGACCTTGGAAAAAGATTTCATCTTTGCCAATCTCTTTATTGGCTGTGAGTGATTCACCAAACTTAAAGTCAACGATATTATCTACCAATAAAAATGGCGGGCGATGTGGCAATAGCGTTTCTGGTTTTGGGTAATCAATTTTCGTTTCGGTAATCATGATTTTGAGTTTTAAAATGTTGATGTTTTGGGTTGATCTTTCTTAAAATTCTTTGACTAATTGGACTAAATCCACCTCTTTCGTTTCGATATCCACCGACTTCTGGTGAAAAGCGATACAACACACATAATCGGTATGAATATCTAGTTGATGGATGTAATAAGTATTTTGACCTTGATAGTAAATATTTTCTGGGCAGTAAATCTCTGTAAAAGCCATTCCGAGTCCGTTTCCATCTACTTTTCCTATTGCTTCTTTCTTTGCCCAAACAGTAATCTTGCTATGATTATCCATATCTTGATCTTCTAATGGATGGAGAAAAAAACTCGATGCTCTTTTACTAATTTTTACCACATGTTGTATATCTATTCCCACTTTACACTGGGGAGCAATGGCGCAAATAATGATATCTTTTGAGTGCGAGATATTAAAATCTATCTGTAAGTTTTGAAAAAATGGTCTGCCATTTCCAGAATAATATATCTCTTGTAAAGCATCCTCATAATAGCCCATGTCTTTTAAACCATGTGATAACAGCAACTTGCCCGTGAGTGATAATGCTCTTGCTCTTTCTGCTTTATACATAGACAGACGCTTCTTTAGCACTGGAGGAAAACGCTCCATAATGCTTGTTACCAGCTCTGCAGAGGGTAACTGATCTATCTTTGTATAATATACCTGACAACTTTTGAGCATAGTTAATTAGTTTATCAATTGCCTATTTTGCGACTTTAACAGAATTGGCTTTTAGGAACTCAATTTTCACTTTTTCCCATGCATTAAACTGGAAGTGCTCGCACAGTAACAAGTAGACTGATTCGTGCGTGAGCTTACAAGCTGGCATGGTGACTATAGAAATAATGGTTTCGCCATTTTTTACATCTACTATGGCTTTTAGCACTTTTCCGGTGCTGTAGATTGCATTGGCTATTTCTTGAAACCAGATGCTGCGACCTTCCACTTCAATCTGGTTTTTACTTCTGCCTAACACAAAGAGTTTTCCTGTTTCAGAGAAGTAAGCCATGTCTTCTGTGAGTATATTTTGTTGTGGCTTTACATGAGGAGGCAACTCATGCATATATCCATTCATTACCGAAGGACTCTCAATTAACACTCTGCCAATTTCGTTCGATTTGGTATCATTCCCTTTGGCATCCAACACCCTCATTTTCACACCTTCTAGTGGATAACCAACTGAATCGATTTCAGGATCTGTTGGCGTTTCAACTTTGTAAGTACTCACTCTTGGTCCAGCCTCTGCAAGTCCGTATGTTTTTATAAATGGACAGCTAAAAACATTCATGGCTCTTTGTAGAGACTCTTTTTCTATGTGATTCCCACCTACTGTAATAAACCTCAGCGAGCTAAAATCACCTGTAAAAAATCCTTTCTCCTGCATGTAATTGATCTGCCTAATCATAGGTGGCACAGTAAACAAAGAGGTTGCTTTACTAGCAGGAATCAATCTTGGAATTTGGGTAATGGCAAACCTTGCATCTGCCAAAACAATTTTACTACCTACATACAAATGGCTGAGAAACTGTGCGATCAAACCATATGAATAGTTCATGGGTAAAGCCATTATGGTAGTATCATCTGGGCGAATCCCGATCGATTTTACATTGGCTTTGATGTTAGCAATGGTGCCAACTGCACTCAGTTTTATCACCTTGCTAATGCTTGTACTTCCAGAACTAGTCACGAGCAAAGCGGTATCTTCTAAGTACTTATGAGGATTATAGTGACCGTTTTTAAAGAGAAAGCTGATATTGAAAATAGATTCGCATTTCAGCTTTCTTTCAATCAGAGATTTGTAAAGTGCCGAACTCGTATTTTTTTCGTGAGCCAGATAGCCATAGCAGTTCAATTTTTCAAAATCGATGGCATTTTCTTGTAATTCATTTACAATAAGCGGAATGGCTTCGAGCTGTAAAAGTGCTAAGAATATAATAGATAGTTCAATAGAATTCGGGAACGAGAGCACAATGATTTTTCCCTTATCAATTCCCTGCTTTTCTAGCTCTTTTGCATAGAGGTTTACTTTTGCCCATAGCTCGCTATAAGTAATACCTTTTCCGCTTTCGATGAGTGCAACTGAGTTACTACAATTCTCTTTGAGAATATTAATGATGGAATGATTCATATTTTTATCATAGCAAAGGTTTAGAAAATTTGGGTTTTAAGACGCCAATTTAGATTGAATTAAAACCCGTTTTTCTATCAGGTTTTGTAAGAGTGAGTCAGAGAGATTTGCAGCAATGCTATACTCAGGATTCACGGTTTCTCGCTTATCCAAAAAGCTTAATAACTCTTCGTTAATTTCGTAGGCACTATAGCTTGCCCTGTTAAACAGAAAACAGTTTTCGTCTAGTTTAAAAAGGCTATACTCCGTTTTATTGAAGACTAAATTTTCCACAGCTCCGCCATTATCTGTTGTATTTTCTATACTGATTACACGCTTTATATTATCCCAATCGAGGTATTTGTGCACATAAAGCCAACCCTCCCATTGGTCGTAATAAGTAAGCAGTTTTTCTTCGAGTATCTTATACAAATAAGAGGTAACTGTGTAGCAATAATCTTCTTTTCCTTTGGTCCACTCAAGTGGATTAATCGGATCATAAAATTTGAGTTTTACGTCTTGTTCATGGTCATCATACCAGGAGATCACCGGAATAACAGGCACTTTTGCGGCATAAGAAAGGGTGGTAATTCCCTTTCTCGAATAGAGGTTTTGATGTAAAAAAGGAATATTCAAAAATTGAGGGTCTTTTTTATAGATACCTCCTACTCCGGTGTTACCATCCAGGTATGCTACAACTGATCTGCCAGATCGAATGTGTTTAAATAGTCGGATTGCAATGTCGTGTTGTTCTGCTGCTTCGAGCCCAAAATAGGACGATTGGTTAAAGTTGGCATGTATTGAGTTTACAATTTCAGTAACTTTTATGTGCTGCTTATTATAGGTGTTTTGGTCTACCAAAAGTACAAAGTCTATGCCTGCACTGGCCAATACCCCTATAATTGACCGGTAAGAACCCAAATGATAAGTACAGTATATAGCTGGTGTTTGTTGTTCTAGACAACTGGTGTCGCCTATGCGGTTGATGTTGTTTATAAGGTCAGGATACGACGGTTCTGTCACCAATCGTGAGTTGTTGTAAAGGATGTTATAGTATATGTTTTCATGCGATGATACTGGAACAGTTGGCAAAAAGTTGGATAAATTTGCTGATAAAAAATTGAAATCTTTTAGTTGCTTTTCTTGCTTCTTACGCTGTTCGCGTTTGGTAATATGCTCTTTGAGACGATGATAGTTTTGTTTGTAAAGTTGGCTGCTGATAGTTTCCATAGGGGTATTTTTTAGTCGTTGATAATTGAAATAGATAGCGATTGATGTTTGTGTTAGGTTGAGTTTATTAGCTAAATGTGCAAGTGCTCAAATAATCTTTAGAGATATCGATTGAAACAGATTGTTTTAAAGCTTGTAACTGAACTACAAATCTGCTTTTACCATTTTCTCTTACTAGTATGCCTTCTGTTCCTGCAAACTGGCCTTTGGTAATTGTTACTCTGTCGCCAATGTGGTAGTTATCTGCGGTAGAAGATACTACTGGGTTTCCACAAAGTACTTTTTTGATTGATTCAATCTCTTCTTCAGGAATTGAAACTGGTGAACCTCCAAAAGAAATGAAGTTTACTAAACCTCTCACTTTCATTAAATTGAATCTCTCTTGCGAGCTAGTTTTTACAAATACATAGTTTGGAAAAAGCGGTGTTTCAATTTCTTTTTTGCGATCGCTCCATTGGCGAACTTCTTTTTGCATGGGAAGAAATGTTTCGTAACCCAATTCATTTACTTTGTTTCTAACTTGCTTTTCAGCTTGCGGATATGTGTAAACAACATACCAAGACGGATTTAAATGAGCGTTTTTTTTCATGGTTTTATAGTTTTTGCGTTTTCTTCTTCTTTGGATATGGCTTCGCCACATTGGGTCACAAGCCCTATTTTTAATAAATTATATGTCTCCTCCGCCTCTTTCAGGTTTCTTAAAAACTCTGGAGCTTCTTTCTTTTTGTCTTCCCTTCATCTCCTTTGTTATTTCAAAGATGCACCAGAATATTCGCCATTTGAAAATTATTACACGAACCCGCTTTTTATAAGTACTAATATTTCAAAAAAGATTTTTATAGTGTTTATGGTGGATAAAACCCCGGTTTTGGAGGTATAAACCAGAAATAAAATAGATAACTATGGACTAATCCGGTATTTTGAGATGAATAGCAATGATTTCTTTATAACTAATTAATAGTAATTCTGGATTTGAAGGATATTTTCTATATTACCCAATAGAAAAATTTGACTTGCTATACCATTATGAAATCAGACTACAACTTTCATCCAAAACTAATACTACGCACGCCCACACTGGCATTTCAAGAAGATGTTAGTAGAGAAGTCATTATCGAGCAATTGCAAAATCCTCACTTTCTCGAAGCACTTTACCTGGCATCACCAAGTGTATATAGTAAATGTCAACTTTTAGTAAATAATCAAATAACTAATCCTAAAGAGGAACAGAAAATCCTAAACACACTTATAAAGTATTATACACGCATGTTTAGCCGCTGTACTCCTTTTGGTTTGTTTGCTGGTTGCACAGTGGTTAATTGGGATGAAAGTCAAAATCTGAAAATAGATACAAGTAAAAAGCAGCAGCATACCCGTTTGGATATGCATTACCTCTGTGCACTCTCTCAACATTTGGCACAAAAAGAATTTCTTAAATATGAATTAAAGTATTTCCCCAATAGCAGTGTTTACAAAATTGGAGATGAGATACGCTATATAGAATACCAGTATGTAGATGGCAAGCGCATCCACCAGATAAGTGCGGTTGAAAACTCTGAGTATTTGCAAAAAGCTTTTGAGATATGTAAGACGGGATGTAACCCTCAAAATATTGCTCCTTATATAATAGATGATGAAATTGATAATGACACTGCCCTTGAGTTTATAGATCAACTCATCTCTGCACAACTGTTAGTAAGTGAGTTAGAACCAGCCATCACTGGTGAAGAGTTTATCTATCAATTATTAAAAGTTTTAGTGCGAATCGACAGTTCGAATCCAGATGAAGAGTTGCAACAAATCATTCATCACCTTAAACAAATTGATGAACTACTCAAAAGTATTGATGGAGGTAATGGAAACAACCTAGCTGCTTATGAGGAAATTATTAGCATTTTGGAAAAACTGGAAGTGCCATTCGAAAAGAATAAGCTCTTTCAAACTGACACAATGTTTCCAGATGAGGAACAGAAATTAGATAAAAAGTATCAGGAACAGATAATGGAAGCTTTTGAGCTGCTTCAATACCTCACTCCAAAAAGAGATAATAAACTGCTCGACAATTTTATAAAGGAGTTTTATACCCGATACGAAGATAAGGAAATGCCACTACTGCAAGTCTTAGATACAGAATCGGGAATTGGTTTTGGCGAAGTTGATAATAGTGGCAATACGCCATTAGTAGAAGATATTGAATTGAATGATGATCACATCAAAACAACAAAGATTGAAAGATCGGAAGCTGTGCAGTATTTATATGATAAAGTAAGAGCCGCAGAAAAAAATGGTCAATACAGCATTCAATTAGATAAGCAAGTTTTTAATAAGCTTACAAAGCAAGAGTTTAACTTATCACCTTCTCTTTCTGTAATGTTCCGCATGTTGGATGATGAAAAGCTTTTTATAGAATCTTTTAGTGGTTCGAGTGCCGCCAATTTACTTGGCAGGTTTGCGCATGCAAATCCAGAAATCCATGAAGTAGTAAATGAGATTACGGAGCTTGAACAAGCTAAAAATACTGATGTGATATTTGCAGAGATTGTTCATTTACCAGAAAGCAGAATTGGAAACATTTTGTTAAGACCTGTTTTTCGCGAATATGAGATCCCCTATCTCACAAAGTCTGCTGTTGCGGCTGATCAACAAATTAGCTTACAAGACTTATATATATCTGTAAAAAACAATCAGCTTGTATTGAGGTCTAAAAAATTGAATAAGATGATAGTGCCACGATTGAGTTCGGCACATAATTATACTAACCGATCAATGCCGATTTATCATTTTTTGGCTGAGCTACAAAATCAAGGTTTGCAGACATATTTACAATTGCAGCCAGATCACAAGCAAATGGGCACTGCTTTTATTCCGAGAATCACATATAAAGATATCATTCTCTACCCTGCTACATGGAAGTTGCAAAAAGATGATTTTAATATGTTGATTAAAGGAAAAGATATACCAGAAGCGATAAAGCAATTTCAGCAAAAATGGAATTTGCCTCGCTATTTTGTTTTGGCAGATGCCGACAGAGAATTAATGATTGATCTTGAAAATGATTTAATGACCAAAGCCTGGCTTGACACCATTAAGAGCCGAGATGAGATCACATTAAAGGAATTTATTTTTGATAAAAAGGATAACCCGGTAACAGATGAACAAGGCAAACCTATAGTAAACCAGTTTATTGCCAGTTTGGTAAAACAGAAAGCAGCACACCAAATCAATATTTTCGCTGATGATAAAACAGATGAAGACGTACAAAGAGAGTTTTCGCTGGGTTCAGAATGGATATACTATAAATTATACTGCGGAGTAGATGCAGCAGATAAAATCTTAGTAGAAACTATTAAACCACTTGCAAAACTGCTCCTTTCTGAAAAACTGATTGATAAATGGTTTTACATCAGATTTGTCGATCCTGATCATCATTTAAGAATCCGGTTCCATTTGCCTAAAGTCTCTGTAATTGGAAAGGTGATCTTGCAGATAAATACATATCTCAAACCTTATGAAGAAGAAAACATCATTTGGCAAACACAAACTGCTATTTATAGAAGAGAGCTAGAAAGATATGGCAAGCAAAGCATCACCGAAATAGAAAGTTTGTTTGCGGCCGATAGCCAGTTTATTTTAGAAGCCCTAGAACAATTAGCTTTTAGTGATGAATCTACCCACCATCGCTGGTTATTTGGCATTAGTGTTTGTAATTCCATATTAGATGCTTTCAATTATAGCTTAGAAGATAAATTAGAGCTGGCAAAAAAACTCAGAGATTCTTTTGCAGAAGAATTTAATATGGATAAAAACTTGAAACTTCAACTAGACAAAAAATACAGAAGTTTCCGTCCAGAAATTACGACTTTGCTCACCCAAAATGCCCCAGAAGAAATTGAATTTCTACAATTCTTATGTGAACCTTATAGTAAACTAGAATTCTTGGCAGAAAAGATAATCATTCACCATACAAAGCCATCGCTTGATGGAGCTGTAAGCAGTCTTTTGCATATGCACTTAAACAGACTTTTGCCAGCAAAACAGCGATTACATGAGTTATTGATCTACGACTTTATGTTTCGACATTATATGTCTCAACAGGCAATATTGAAGAAAAAGAAAGATTTTTCTCATGGACACGCTTCAGAGAAACATCTTTCGTGAGTAAGGTTTGTTTACTTTTTACCGCCCATTATTTTTTCTTTTAGCACTTCAAAAAATGGTTGGCGGTAAGTATCTCCAAGAGGCAAATAAGCTTTCATGTTATAAAGTAGAATTTGGTTTCCATCTACCGCTTTAATTTGATCTAAAGCTACAATATATGAGCGATGCACACGCATAAACTTCTTTTCTGGCAGTCTAGCTTTTAGATCTTTGATGTTTAGCAATGTTACCACTCTTTCACCATCGCTGGTATAAATGGAAACATAATTTTTTAGTCCCTCTACATAGGTAATATCTTTAAAATTAACCTTTACCATTTTTCCCTTGTTCTCTGTTTTCACAAAGATGTAATCGTCTTCATTTTCTTCAGACTGCCAGTCGGGCATATTGAAAATATCTTTGTTAAGCGCTTTTTGTGCCGCAGTTAAAAAACGTTGAAAAGGAATAGGTTTTAAAAGGTAATCGAGCGCCTCATACTCAAAACCTTCAATTGCAAATTCGCTATAAGCTGTGGTAAAAATTACTTTACATTTGCCTCCAAGCATCTTAATTAGATCAATCCCAGTAAGATGTGGCATTTGGATGTCCATAAAAATAAGATCAATCTGGTGGTTATTTACCAGTTGCAATACTTCCATGGGGTTGGTAGTGGTATCAATGAGTTTTAAAAATGGGGTACGCTCAATATATTCTTTCAAAATATTGATAGCACCTTGTTCGTCGTCAACGACCAGACATGTAATCATAGCATTATCTTTAAGTTAGTTGAGTAAAATTCTCCTTCGTTTTTTGAATTAAATGAGTAGTTTTTTCCGTAAATAGCATCGAGTCTTTTTAAAGTATTGGTAAGCCCAACACCAGTAGACTTTTCTGCTGGAATAGCCCTTTTCTTATTAAATGTACTAAAAATTAAATAATCATCCTTCACATCTAGTGTAATGATGATCGGATGTTCTGGATCGTTGGCATTTCCATGTTTAAAACAATTCTCCACTAGTGTAATAAGCACCAATGGGATGATCATTCTAAATTGTGTTTTACCAATTATCTCGAATTTAATTTGTAGGGTGTTCTCGAATCGTAGTTGATTAATGGCAATGTAATTCTTAATGTGTATCACTTCTTCTTCCAGCATCACTTTACCTTCTATATCTTCTTGAAAAGCATAGCGCATAATATCTGAAAGTAAGAGTATTCCTTCGGCAGTTTTCTCAGATACTTTATGAATCTTTGAATACAAAAAATTAAGAGTATTAAACAAAAAATGTGGATTAATCTGACTCTTTAACATGGCCACTTCTACCTTTCTTCGCTCTTTCTCTGTTTTAATCATATTGGTGGCAAACCAATATCCGATACTCAACATAATAAAATAACCACCACGCCAGATTGATTCTGCTAAAAAACGATTCGATGTTCTAAACTCATATACCAAGTCATATCCAAAAAGTGGGATAATATATATTTTCAAAATATACCTTAGTGATACAAAAATCGCAATAGTTAATAATAGACTAGGAACAAGTAACAAATACTTTCCTCTTTTATAGAAGTTTGGAAAAATTACTAGCGCATTGGTGTAAAAAAGCGCAGCATAGAGAGAGAAGTTGAAGAATGTTTCCCAGAAATTAAAATAGTTACTATCTATAATAAATATCGTGGAGAGTTCATAAATCACATAAAAAATCCATACAAAGACATGGATTGAGATAGTCTTTAATTCTTTCTGCTTTAATTGGATCATACAGCACTAAATAATAGAAGCTAGGCGATTAGTTTATTTATTTTTTAGTAATAAAGTAATTAATGGATACAGCATAAACTTAAAAAAAGATTTCCAAAATTCTGGCATAAAGTATTGCTTAAATTTTAGGGATTAATCATTTAAATAAGCTTGTTTATCCAATTTACTAAAATATTCGTCCTATTCTTTTTGGTTGTTTGTATTGAGCAAAATCTAGATTTGTACAAAAAAACAGGCTACTTATACGAATGTTTTTCTGGTTTGTACTTCCAATCACCGTGTTGGTGTAATAATTTTTCTTATCGCTCCAATCCTTTGCATGTTTGTAATGTTGCTAGCGGACAAAAACTCAATAAAACTTATACAACCCTAATACAAAACTTTTACAAACATGAAAACGCAAAATTCTATCTCAAAAAAAATCGTCCTAAGAAAAAGAACAATAACAAAATTAGACACAGTAAAATCTGTAAATAAGAAACAATCGACTACGATTACAACGACAAGCACTATTTCTTTTTAAAAATTGATAACCAGCTATCTTTCAACCGGCTATACTAAACTTATTTATCAACAAGACAATTATTAATAATAAATGATAGATAAATGTTAAAATCAGAAGAATATATCGTAAGTATTAATTCTATAATAGATAAACATTATAAAAACCTGAATGACTATTCAAGAATAGAGCTAATACTTTACTATTATACTCTTCATAAAGTATACAATAAGGATGAAAATGCTGAAAGATTTGAGTCCGTATTAAATGATTATTTGAAGTTGCTATCTAGCCATAGTTCTAACATTCAATCGCAAGCTGATCATTTTATATACGGGCTCTTTATTTTATCTGAGCCAGAAAACTCAAGCTTTGTAAATTCAACCACTAGAAGTCAAATCGAGAGAATTGATCATAATCTCTTTAACTATGCTTTTGCGGTTTTAAGAGAGAAACAAACAGATAATTTACAATACATTACTACCATTATTAACTACTTTACTTCTAAATTACCAGAAGGAAAATACGCTGAATATCTGAATCAGCTTTTACCACTCATATTTAATTGCATCGAAAAATATACTGATTACAATGCCGCCAAAAATGGAACGACCCAAGCACTCTATTTAGGTTTTGGCAACGGATTAGCAGGCTTGTTACTTTCTTTGGTAAATCTCCACATGGTGGGCATTAAAAATGACCAAACCGAAAAAGTGATTACAAAAGCTATTAAGTATATTTTTTCACTTAAAAGAGAAATAGATTTTTCTCCAGGCAATTACTCTATGTTCCCCTATCGAGTAAACAAGCACGAAAAAGACATTGCTTATTCGTCTCAATTAAGCTGGGCAAATAGTGATCTAAACCACTCTATTCTATTCTATAAGTCTGATCAGATTTTGCACAACCATAACTTGCATAGAATCGCAGAACTTATTGGTTTAAATACCCTTATTCGCAAAGATATTGCTTCTACTCAGGTGATGAATTCTTGCTTTTTTAATGGTGCTGCTGGTGTGGCTGAATCTTACAGAGCTTTGTATCAATTGAGCAAGCAAACTGCTTACAAAGAAGGTTACGAATATTGGATTGACAAAACCATGTTTTACTTAGATCAGGAAATCAAAGAAAACAAACACCTACATCCAAACTTTAACTTTTTAAAAGGATTAACTGGTGTTGGTCTAACCCTCTTATCACACATTTCTCAAGATGAATTGAGCTGGAATAAGCTTTTATTTGCTTGATAAAATTTCGAGTCTTTAAGCTTATTCTGCTCTCCCATCAATTACATTTATCTTAAGAAATATTTTCTTCCCAACAGAATCTATATTTATCCAGATTCACACCATTTCTTTTTCCTTCTTTCAAACATTCTTCTTTTAAAACCCTAACTTGCTTGTATCCAAAACCTGCAATTTTATGAGTGAAAAAGAAAAAATGCTGAATGGTGAATTTTACAATTCTAGAGACCCAGAATTGCTTGCCATGTATCACAAAGCGAGAAAGCTTTTAAAAGCTTACAATAATCTCGACTCCGAAAACCTAGCTGAACGCGAACGCATTTTATCAGACCTATTCGAATACAAAGCAGCAGGAGTTTGGATTGAAACTCCTTTCTTTTGTGATTATGGAGCCAATATTTCTATTGGAGAAAATACCTTTGTAAACACCAATTGCATGTTTTTGGATAACAACAAAATCACCATTGGTAAGAATGGATTAATTGCTCCTTACGTACAAATTTACACTGCCATTCATCCACTCAAAGCATCAGATAGAATTATTAAAGAAGGCAAGAGCTCGCGCTACCTCACTTCTACCAAACCTGTAAGCATAGGTGACAATGCCTGGATTGGTGGCAACTCGGTCATTTTTCCGGGAGTTACTATTGGCAACAATGTTACCATTGGTGCAGGTAGCGTTGTCACCAAAGATATTCCAGACAATGTGCTAGCTTTTGGCAATCCATGTGTAGTTCAAAAAGAATTATAGCCTAACACTAGACTATAGATTCTTTACTTTCTTCTTGCACTAAAAGCTCTATAAAACTATCTAAAGTATGATCGCCAGATTTCTTTTCGTTTGCTTGTTTAATTGCCATTTTACCCGCTTCTTTTAAAAGCTTTATATTGGATTTAGAAGCATCAGCCATGTTTTTAGCATATCTTTTCTCACCATAAAAATCGACTCTCTTATAGTTGCAAGTATTGCCTTCTTCTTTCCTGAACAATTGCTTCATCTGATAGTCTACTGTATCAAAACTTCCATCCATCATAATTTCTGGGATCGACTTCGCCCAGTTTAAAACTCCCCAATGATCGCTTGACATAATATCTGGCAAATCGAACTGTCCACCACCTGTTCCGATCGATAGAATCAGCATATCATCTGTACTAGTTTTTGCTTGATAATAAGAGCTAGAGCTTTCTGCATAAGCACACATCGCCGGATTATTGGCAAAAACTCCCCCATCAAGATTCACCATCTTTTTATCGGTAATTAAGTTTTTAATAACTGCTGGTGGAAAATAGGTAGGCGCCGCTGAAGTCGATCTGGCAACATCTTTCACATAAAAATCCCTTTTAGACTCTGGTCTTTCTGTACTACTAAAAAAGAAAGCAGACTTTGTAACCATGTTGTATGTGGTTATAATACAAGGCTTTAAAAGTTGACTTAGCTTAAGTTCCTTAAACTCATCATCTAAAAGCTTTTCTATAAAGTCAGGTTTGTATTGGTTGGCATTAAATAACTGTCTTAACCCAAACCAATCATTCCTTTTCGATTCATTAAAAATCTTATAACCATTTTCTACATAAAAGTTAAGTGCTCTTGTAGCTGAATACTTCGCATTTGGTGCATCTTCATTTTTATCTGGATTGGGTGTTAAATAGATACAGGTTAATATACCACCAGTGCTTGTACCTGCGATCAAATCGAAATAATCTGCAATTCTCGCATTCGGATTTTCGGTGATTTCTGCGATTTTTTTCTCCACATATTCCAATACAACAGCAGGTATTACACCACGAATACCTCCACCATCAATAGATAAAATTCTAACTTTCTTTTTAGAGTCTGACATTTTTAAATTTATTTAAGCGATAAGGTCTGCCTGTGGTGGTTTTCGATCTAATCTTTTAAGATCAAAAACAACTCGGGCATTCGTAAAACCTTTTTTCAATCTAATTTCTTTGGTTTTACCGTGAATTGTCTGTGTAATAGTAAGGTCGTCTGGAACTGAAAGTTGAACTAAAAAATCTCCTTCCGGAGTTAGTTCTGTAATAGGCATCTCTCCTTCTGCTATTACGCTAATATTGTTTTGAGGTTCTGTTAATTCGAAAATTGAGCTCGTTAAATCGGTCGCTACTGCCGTAAATACCGCACCTACACCTGTAAAAGCACCTACCACTGTAGTTAATGCAGTACCAAATAATCGATTCAAGATTTTCTCGAACTTGCTTACTCGCTCAATCGCAGAAATTTTTACTTGCAAAAAAGTGTCACCTTGTATCTCTTGCTTAAAAAGTAACTTCTCAGTAAATGGTCTGGAAATGAACGACATAGGCTCTCTGTCTTTCAGTCTCAAAGTACGCAATGTTTCAACAGATGGCACACCCGATTTTGGATAAAAAAGTGAAAACGAAATACCGTTTACTCCTTCCACTTTTTCTACCGTTCCGTTTTCTATGATCAATATTTCTTTGAGTTGAATCTGAATTAAGTAAGACATGCTTAGCTGAGTTTATTAAGTTGAAAAAATTCTTTTTATAGCTAGTTATAATAAGTATTTGGCATGAATTTAAGACATACAACTATTGAAATCAATGAATAATCTAATTTACAATTTTTATATTTTTTGATGATGATGATTGTAAATAGACACTTTAAATGATTTTTAATATTCAATTACCAATATATGAAATCTAGAATCCAATATTATCTAACTGTATTTTGCTCAGTCTGTTTATTAATGTTTGCCTGCAAAGATGATGGCGAAGGAGTGGTGAACGAAGTTGAAAATCTTTTAGAAAATCCAGAAGATGGACCAGCCGCTGGTTATGCTGAGGGAAATTACCCGATACCGAATGAGGGAACCCCAGAAGATGTTAGCACACCAGATCAAATTGTGGGAAACGGCACACCTGAAAGCTGCACTGCCAAAGCTTTTATAGAAGCTGTTGCCAAAGGTGGAAAAATTGTTTTTGATTCGGGAAACGAACCAGTTACGATTGTTTTAGATGAAACCGCTAAAATTTTCAATGATGCTAATGATGAAGTAGTGATTGATGGTGGTGGATTAGTAACTCTAAGTGGTGCTGGCAAAAACAGAATCTTGTATATGAACACCTGCGATTCAGATCAAAACTGGACTACTTCGCATTGCCAAGATCAAGAATTCCCTAAACTTACAGTACAAAATATCACCTTTGCCAATGGCAATTCTACAAGTGATTCAGAATATACTGGAGGTGGTGCAATTTGGGCCAGAGGCGGACAGCTAAAGGTAGTAAACTGTAGGTTTTTTAATAACATTTGTGCCAGTACAGGCCCTGATTTAGGAGGTGGTGCAATTCGAGCTTTTGACCAATATCAAGTTAAACCAATCTACATTGTAAACAGCACTTTTGGTGGTGCAGATGGCTATGGAAACGTAGGTTCAAATGGTGGTGCCATTAGCAGTATAGGTGTTTCATGGACGATCATCAACAGCTTATTTTCTTACAACCAAGCTATTGGAAATGGAGGTAATCCTGCACAAAATGGAACTCCCGGTGGAGGAAGCGGTGGAGCCATTTACAACGATGGCAATACCATGTCGCTTAAAATTTATGGTTCCAAAATCGAAAATAACGAAGTAAATGCTTATGGTTCTGCCATATTCTTTGTTTCGAATGATCATAGTGGCAACATCGTGATTGATCAATCAATCATTACCCAAAATCATGGTGGTTCTTGGTATCCTGTTTATCCGGGAATTTCTATGCATTCCGATACACAGATTGATGTTTCTAATTCTACCATAGAAGAATAATATTTCAGTCAATTAAAATCCTTTTTCTAAGGCTATCTTCTCTATTTCGCATACAATTTTGCTGAGAGGATAGCCTTTTTACTATTTCCATAAGTATCCATATTGAAGATGGATTGATAAAATTCAACTTCACTTTAGGCAAAAAGCCTTTTGGCTATAGCCTGTTTCTAAATGTGAGATACTTAACCATTTTAAAATGTCTGTAAAACATTATTTTATTTTTCTTATCCTAGTTTCTGCCTTCGTAAGATGTTCTTCTCCACAAACTTCTGAAAAAGAAGTAACTGAAGAAACCAAAGACCAACCTGTAACGGCTGAAACTGCTTTGCAAAGCTACCTAAACAATGGAGACACCACTTATAAGTGGGAAGTAATTGAATCTTACCCAATTGAAGGAGCTGCTACAGCTTACGATTTAAAACTTACTTCGCAAAACTGGCGCGACCACATCTGGACGCATCAATTAACTATTCTGGTACCAGAAGAAGTAAATCAAGAAGAAGCTATGCTATTTATTACTGGTGGAAGCATTAAAGATGGCGAGCCAAATTACAAATCTCATACAGATGATTTAACTGTAAGCCTTGCTTTTACTGCAAAGAAGACCAAAGCAATTTGTAGCATTATCCGTCAAACGCCCAACCAACCATTGTATGATGGTTTAGTAGAAGATCAACTCATTTCTTTTACCTTACATAACTTTAAAAATGATGGTGATTTTACTTGGCCTTTGCTTTTCCCAATGGTGAAAACTGCGGTTACGGCAATGGATGCAGTACAAGAGTTTTCTAAAAAAGAATTAAGCAAAGACATCAGCGAATTTGTGGTTTCTGGTGCATCTAAAAGAGGTTGGACAACTTGGTTAACTGGTGCGAATGACAGCAGAGTGAAAGCCATTGCCCCGATGGTAATTGATGTACTTAATATGCCAGTGAGTTTACAGTACCAAATAGAGGTTTGGCAAGAATACAGCGTACAAATTGAAGACTATGTAAAGTTAGAGATTCCTCAAACAGTACAATCTAAAAGTGGTAGTGATATCACCACAATGGTTGACCCTTATTCTTACAGAGATAAACTTACCATGCCTAAAATGATTTTTAATGGCACTAATGATGAGTATTGGCCAGTTGATGCTATTAAAAATTATCTCGATAGTATTCCGGGTAAAAACTACTTACAATATGTACCAAATGCAGGTCATGGTTTGGGAGATAAAAAGCAGGCTTTTCAAGCGTTGAGTTCTTTCTTTGCCACAACCATTATGGATGAACCTTACCCAACTTGTACTTGGGATTTAGTTGAAAACAATGGTAAATTACAGCTAAAAGCTACTGCTACACCAGAACTTTTACAAGATGTGCTTTTATGGTCAGCCGTTTCTGAAGATAGAGATTTTAGAGACGAAAAATGGTCTAGCGAAAGTTTACATTTGAAAAACATAAAAGATATTGAAACTCAAATCGATTATCCTCAATCTGGTTTTAAAGCTTTCTACCTAGACTTAAAATACAAAGATCCATTGGGCGACGAATATGTAGAAAGCACGAGAATGTTTGTTACAGATAGTCTGCACGTATTTTAATCTATATTTATGATCGATGCTGCTTTTAAGAAAAAAAAGTGGCATCGATTTCAACTCAAATCTACTCTATACAATCCATTTGTTTTATCCATCTCAAAGCCAAAGTCTGAAAACAACAAGAATACCACAGGAATATTTAGTTTTACATTGAACTTCCCCTTTATTCCTTTGTCTACCTATAAAGCAAAGCTTAAAAAATTGGATAGAAAAGTCTGTTTAAAAATTTCATTAATTGCATCATTCTTATTTCGATAGAGTTAAATAACACTATGTAAAATATGTCGAATTATAGAGTACTTTCTCAGCATTTATCTCAAAAAATTAATTTCACTATCAATAGGTATATGCTCTACAAGTAGGATTAAGTATATTAGACATATCATTACATTGAAAACCTTCCATTTAGGTCTAACCAATACAGCATCAATACTACCTCCATAAAATTTACCCCTAGCTCTAAATTAACATGAATTCTAAAAGTATCTTTTTAGTAATTTTTGCTTTATGTGCCTTTCTAAAATCCTTTGGACAAGAAACGGCTCATACAAAAGAAATACAAATATTCCTTCATACTGGTGTTAACTTATTTGGCACATCCTCAGACATAAAAACAGGTATGGAAAAATCTGGAATGGCGGATTCTCAAACATCATATTTTTTATTTAGTGCTAGTAAAACCGAATATCCCATTGTATATAAATATCCCTTGGCAAACCTTGGAGTATCTTATTTTTTCACAAAAAGAAGTGGCTTGTTTTTTAACTTGGGAACAGCAGATGTCACGAATGTAAGAGGCTACGATTCTGGATATGGCAAAACCATAGATTTAGCAAGTACAATTTGGTCTGGTTATGTGAATTATAATTTTCGATCAAAAGATAAAAAGAATCAATTTATAATTGGGCCATCAGTTTATTTACACCATGCAAAAGCCGAAAATACTGATGCTACCAATAATATAAAGTTTGGATTAAACTTGAGCCATATCTTTGAATTAGTCACTTTTAAAAACGATTTATTCTTGGGTTTTAAAACAGACTACAGTTGGGCACCTAAATCTGAAATAGGACCTTTTGTAATTAATCCCAATGCGGAATACGAAACTACTTTTAGAAAAAAAGCTGTAGATATGTATTGTTTAAGTTTTGGTTTGTGTTTTGGCAAAAAATCATATCTAGAATAATTTTTTCTCATTCCATTTTCACAATGTCAATAGGCTGTCACAAACCTTCTTTCCTTTGTATTAACAACAAACGAAATTAAAATGACAGCTATAAAACACGAGTGGCGTAAAGCAGAAAAAGGTTTTTACTTACCTAAAAACAAACCCGAAGTAATTGAAATACCAGAATTTAACTTTGTTACGCTTAATGGAGAAGGCAATCCGAATAGCGAGTATTTTTCTGAGTGTATTGGTGCTCTATATGCCATTTCATACACCATTAAAATGAACTTGAAAAAGGATGAAAACAAGCCAATAGGTTATTCTGATTACACCGTTTACCCACTAGAAGGTGTTTGGGACATAAATGATGAAGCCAAAGCGAATTACAATGGCACACTAGATAAAGATTCTTTGGTATTTAAAATAATGATTCGGCAGCCAGATTTTGTGGATGAAAACTACTTCAATAAAATGCTTGAACTTGCTCTTGAGAAAAATGCAAATCCATTATTGAAGCAAGTAAAATTTGAAAAAATTATTGAAGGTCGTTGTGTTCAAATGCTACATATCGGTAGTTATGACGACGAACCAGCCAGCTTTGAACGCATGGAAAAATTTGCGGAAACAGAAAACCTAATAAGACAATCTAAAATACACCGAGAAATCTATTTATCAGATTTTAGAAAAGTACCGGCAGAAAAACTAAAAACGATATTAAGGTTTAAGGTATAAAAAAGGCTTACAATTTCTAGATGAAATTATAAGCCTAATAGATAGAGTATGTCAGATTATTTTACTTCGGTTATAAAGCTTTCTTTTGGTGTTCTCACCTTTTTCATGCTAATTAACCAGTCATTTTCTTCGTCTCTGTAACCTAATGGAAGAATAACAGTACTTCTTAAACCTTGCTTTTCAAGATCGAGCAGTTTGTCTAATTCTTTGTTTACAAAACCTTCCATTGGAGTTGCATCTACTTTTACCTCTGCTGCTGCTGCAATCGCCATAGCAAAAGCAATATAACTTTGCTTCGCACTGTGGCTAGCTTGCCATTCTTGACCAAGTGGCTCGTATAAGCTCAAAATGTTTTGCTTGTAAGCATCCATTTGGCTATGAGGCAAACCTCTTTCGTCCATCATAAAATTAAATACAGAAGAAATTCTTTCGTCGCTGTATCCATCCCAAGCAGCAAAAACTAACAAATGCGAGCAGTCCACTACTTGACTTTGGTTCCAAGCAATGTCTTTAATTTTTCCTAGCAATTCTTCATTAGTAATTACAAATATTTTATATGGTTGTAGCCCTGAAGATGATGGAGCAAGTCTAGCAGCCTCTAAGATGTAGTCTAATTTTTCTTGTGGCACTTTCTTGCCATTCATTTTTTTAGTAGCATATCGCCACTGTAAGTTTTCTATTAAGCTCATTAATTGCGGTTTAAATTTGCTTCAAAGCTATAGAAAGTATATTTAAATAAGTAACTTGGTGACAAAAAGTAATAGTGACAAAAAAGTAACAAGCTAACCTTTTAAGGAAGTAATGAAGAAATTAGAACACAAAGCCTGTAGTAAAAGAATTTTGGCAATACACGATGTAATGGATATAATCGGTGGAAAATGGAAAATTTCGATTATTGCCTGTTTATGCAGTCGTAAAATGAGGTATTCAGAATTATTACACGAGGTAAATGGCATATCTGGAAAAATGCTCAGCAGAGATTTAAAAGATTTGGAGATGAACCAACTCATTACACGAAGAGTTGTAGATACCCAACCTATTTCAGTAGAATATGAGATTTCTGAATACGGTTCCACATTAAAGCAACTTACAGATGATATTGCCAATTGGGGCTTAGAACATCGCAAACGCATTTTTGAAACCACTGAGTAATTTTTGTTTTCGTTACACTGATCATATAAATCTGTAAGTATGAAATACATCGTTTTATATTTTACAATGCTTTTATTTGTTGCATGCAGCGAAGACAGTTCCTTGATACCAAATATTTACACTGGAAAAGTAACGGCACTTAAAAACGGACAAACTTGGGAAACTCCAGCCTATTTTGACAAGCTCACCACTGAGACTGGAAAATACATGTTAAGAGCTGATTTTTATGATAAAAACTCTTTGAAACAAGCTTCTTTTTCAATTAGAAATATTGCTGTTACGCTAGAAAAGCAAAATATAAGAGCTTTAAATAATGACAATAACGGTTTAACTTATGCTGATTTTATGATACTAATTGATGGTGATGCCATTGATACAATTTATGAATTAGATACCAGTGCAATTGATAATTACATTAAAATAACAAACTACGATTCTAGATTAAACGAGATAAAAGGAGAGTTTAAAGTATCTTTTAAAATTACAGACAGAGATGCAAATAATACAAGTGGTAAAAATTCAGAGAAAATTGAATTTTCTAATGGGAACTTCAATGTAAAAGTCAATCCGGAATGGTTTGAATAGCACGTTTCACAGAAAAAAAGGCCATTGTTAACCAACAGCCTCTCTTATATTTTGAATCATCAACTTCTACTCGATTAATATCTCATTGGCAAATAACCAAGAAGTGGAACCTGTAAACAGATAACCTTCTGGTATTTTTCCGAAAGCTTTTGCCACTAATCGGATGTATCTGACTGATTTTCCTTTTAGTGAAACTGATATTTGATGTAGCTGCGGTTCACCTCTTACATTGCCCGCTAAATTCTCTTGCTCACCTACTAAATCAAACTTATCCCCATCTACAGAAGTGTAAACCAAGATTTTAGAAGGCAAGAAAATACCACTGTTGGGGTCACACAGAAAACTTCCACTTACTTTGTTTACCTTGGTTTTCGCTTGCAAATCGATAGTAGCACTCAAGTCTTCACCGCTAAAGCCTAGCCATTTGCCATCTTTAAATGCAGTAGAACCCATTGTTCCATCAGTTAAGCTATTATTCCCATTAGCAGCATATTTCTCATGAAAAGGAATGGCTAATGTAACTGGCTTACCCAAAGCAAGATTCACCGGAATAAACAATTTAGAAGCGGCAACTTGTCTCGAACCTTCAAAAATACCTGCGTAAACTGTGCTTGCCTTTTTAATCGTAATCGGTTTTTGATATAAACTGCTTTTAGCATCCGATGCTTTGTCTATCGCATATCTGATTTGCCCATCGTTTGGTGCTCCTTCAATCTTCACCTCTGCCGTCTTATCTTCTTCAATTTCATATTGAATTACAGGTGTTGGAGACATTTGCAGAAGATCGAACCAAGCTGTTCCTTTCCTCAATAATTCTAATGATAAAATGTTGTTGGTAGATGAAGAAGGCGCTGTAAATACAAATGAATATTCTTGCCATTCTGTAGATAACTCATAAGTATGAATTTCATTCATTAAGCCCATAGATAACCTGAAAGTCGGCATTTCTTCCTGTGCTTTTGCCTTTGCCCAAATCGTGACCACATAACTATTATCCTTGTTTACGACCAATGGTAAAAATCTAATTTTGTTTCCTCCACTATCCACAGGATTAATCAATCTCAAACTCACCATACCTTCTACACTTTGTCTAGAGTCTGCAAATGTGGTAGCACCAAGGTCTTTCTTTTCATAGCTTGTATAAGTCTTGTTAAAGCCAATTGGCTGCCCAGGACTAGCTAATATTTCGAAACTTGGGTTTACAATTAAGTTTCTAGAAGATATCTGGCTTTTCTTTTCAGTTTCTTTTTGATCGACTAAATACACTCTCGTGCCATGCGCATCAATCATGTCATTGATCTGTTTTCCATCAAAATCTACTGATCTGTTTTCAAACCAAAGTTCAGCTTCATCTTCATAATTACCACCATCATTATCAACCTTAATACTCAATTCTTTAGGCTGATTATCTTCGTTAATTGCCATAACTAGCAACTTGCCTTTGTATTTAAATGCCCTGGTCAATATACGTTCATCAGATGCACTCACCTCAGGAGCATCATCTGCAGATAATAAAAATGGCGCCATTTGAGAGGTCTCAACAGCCATATTGCTACACTCCGACCAAGCCGAAACCGACTGAGGATTAAGATTCCCTTCACCTCTAATATAGTACTGAATTCCTTTCGCTCCTGAAAGCAAACCCATGTAAGTCATCACTCTTAACTCTTTCGCTGTCGGCTCTCTGTTCCACATTTCTTGAGCACCAAAAGCTTGCGGCACCAACCAAACAGACTTTTCATATTTATAAGCTTCACTATATCCATTGAGGTTATTAAGAACTTGCTCTGGCGGTCCGGGAATTGGATATGGGTCTGTCATGGCAATATCCATCGTATTTTTAAAATCTTCTGCTTGCGAAGGCATCATAAAAACAATAGAAACCGGGTGGTAAGGATCAAGCTCGTGTATTACATTGTATGCATCTTCTAAGATTTCTGGTGGTCTGCCCTGTCCGTCTGGTTCATCGTTGATATACCAAGAAAGCAATGCCGGATGATCGCGAAAAGTCTTAATCTCGCTTTTTAGTAAGGCTAGCTTGTCTTCGTCAGACATATCCAAACCTCTAGAACCATTATGCCCGCTGCCAATCAGTGAGTTTACCGAATATTGCACACGAATACCTAATTGCGCACATCTATCCATATAAGCTTTGCGCTCCTCCAAACCTTCTGGCATATTACTTTGATATGGTCCAATTAGATTCATGCCATGTACTACTTCTTTCTCTGGTAAATCTCCAACTGGCACACAGTAAAAACCAAAAGGAAAGAATGGCAAACCGTCTGCAATGAGCCCTCCAGTTAACTTATCGATTTGTACAGCATTGGCTTTAGCATCATTCAACACAATATCTAAATTCCCCTCTTGTACAGTGTTATTATTTTGTTTTATTGAATAGTGTATTGATGTTGTACCCACAGATAACGTAGAAGCCTTAAAAGAAGCTGATAACCTTTGCCCTTCTATATCGCTAGAAACTTCAATCGCTTTAGCTCCTTGAGCTAGATTAATTTGAAACGCTGATGCGGTTGCATCATCTGGTAAAATTGCAATTATGCTAATTTCATTATTAGGTAAGTAATAATTATATCGACTAAAAACTTTAATTGTCTCCGCTTTTAGCACAGTAAAACTTGATAAAAATATGATAGTTATGGGTATGAAAGCGAACCATAGCTTTCTCCCACTCTTCTGATAATCTACTTGCTCCATTATTCTGATTAATTAGATTGTTGTTTATTCAACTTTTTGTAAAGTAAAGAGAGAGAATCTACAATTCCTTTACTTGCAAAGTGCTAAAATACTGTATCCGGTTTTTTTTAATCTGAAAATGCGAACAACTCTCACATCATGAAAAAGAAAAGAGGGAAATCAGATTTTAATGGGAAGATTTTCATTACAACATATTCCGGTGTTTTTACCAAATCGAAAGAATATTTTTGGGATATAAAACCAGTGGAAGAATAAGAAGTTAACCGCTTCTTATCCTTCTTTAGGAATTTATTTACATAGATACTACCGCTTTAATCACACCTGATTCAGGTTTGAGCCAAGTTTCAAAATTATCGGTTAGCTCATTAAAGTTGCATCTATGTGTAATCCAAGGCTGGGTATTTACCTTGCCTTCTTCAATCATTTTAATGATTTGCTCAAAATCGCTTGGTAAGGCATTTCTGCTTCCCATAATGGTAAGTTCTTTTTTATGAAAATATGGATCGTTAAAAGAGAAATCACCTTGAAAAAGTCCAACAAAAACGATTCTTCCGGCAGATGCCGAATACTCTAAAGCTTTTTGCATAGAGTGTTTATTGCCTGTTGCATCTAAAACTACCGTTGGCAAATCTCCATCAAACTGTGCTCTTAAATTTGCTTCGGTTTGGTCATTTCCAGCGATTACAGTTCCATCCACTTTCATTACTTCTTTGCAAAAATCTAATCGCTTTTGGTTGATATCCATCATCACAGTTTTAGCACCAGTAGCTTTCGCAAATGTGGCAGTAGCCAAACCAATTGGGCCAGCACCTACCACCAACACAAAATCGTTGGAGGTAATTCTCGCTCTATTTACCGCATGGCAACCAATTGCCAAAGGTTCTACTAAAGCTAATTGATCGTAACTAAGTTTATCCGATTTATGTAAATACTTCGCAGGTAATTTGATGATATCTCGCATACCGCCATCTTCATGCACGCCAAACACAGAAATGTTCTCACCGCAATTTGTAAAGCCATTTCGAACTGCCTGATCTTGCGTTTTATTTTGATAAGGTTCAACTGTGCATTTATCTCCAACAGTTACATTATCCACCTCCGAGCCAATTTTAAGGACTTCCACACCTAACTCATGCCCCAAAACTCGCGGATAAGAAAAGAAAGGCTGATTACCCGCAAATGCATGATAATCTGTACCGCAAATGCCAATGCGATGTACTTTAAGCAAAGCCTCGTTTGGCTCTAAATGTTGGTTTATTTCGCTATTTATGTATTCAAATTTGCCCGGTTCTTCTAGTCTTAGCGTGTTCATATTTTATTTGATTCTGAAAGGATAAGTTGAGTTATTTCGTCAAAAAGTTCTTTGGATAAAGCTCCCTGCTGCCAATCTGCAACTGTCGATTTAATTTGTGTTAGATTGCTAGCACCGATTGAAATTCTACCTGCTTCTTTAATCGAGAACAAATATCTTTGCGCTAATGTTGGAAGCGACATATCATTTTTAGCAGCCAACTTATTTACTGCATCAGCCACTTTTACATTTTGCATCGTAATCCACTCCGTGTTGGGAGGATTTTTCACATATTCTTCAAACTTGTTTCCTAAAAGTGCCATATGTAATGCAGAAGCGGCATAGTATACAATTCCTTCTTTTTCGAATTGTGGTATATCTTTTTCGAATGCTGATAAATTGCAAGCATCCATTTTTAAGAAACCAGAAACTGCCTGAAAATTTTCTTTAACTACATACGGTCTAAATCCTTCGGTAGGATTCCCACCCACACCCAACATGCTTACATAACCTTCTTCTACAAAACATTTTAGCGTATCGAGTATTCGGTCAATCTCTTCTATTGGTACCAAATGCGGCTCGTGAAGAAACAGCAAGTCTATCTTTTCAAGACCCAATTTATCCAAACTTCGTTTGAGACTATCTTCTAGACTTTTGGTAGAATAATCGACATAACATTCATCTGCTTTTTCTGCTGGTAATCTGCCGATTTTCGTACTAATAAATGGAAGTTCACCTTTCCATCTTTTGAGGGCTTTGCCTACAAACTCTTCGCTTCTGCTGTAAGATGGCGCTGAGTCTACTGTTGTAATTCCGTTTTCAAATGCATACAGCAAACAATCTATACTTTCTTCTTCATCCACTTTGCCCCAAACACCTCCAATACCAGATGTGCCAAAAACCAGCCTACTACCTTTATTAAATATTGATGGGACTTTGTAAATATCAGGTTGATAGCTTGGTAATTGAAACTGGTTGTTCATTATAATTTGAGGTTGTTTAGATTAAAAAATGTAAAACATTAAGCCAAATTCTGGCATAATTTACTAAATGTAAATTTATATGTTTTGATCATTCGACATAGAAATAATTCTATTTTTCCCAGTAGAATCAAAAATTTTGACAGAAACTACATCTTTGGGAATATATAAAATTCGAGAAGCTTGAGAGAGATAACCAACTCCATAATAAAACTCTTCTTTTATTACCGAACCATCTTGCATATTTAGCTCCGCATGAGTTTCAAGCGGTTGAATATTTATTGATGTGAGAGATTCTTGAACATAAGAAAAAGCTTTCAATTTGCCATTGTTGGCTAGAGAAAATACTAATGGCTTTCCATCTGTACTATGAATGCTTGTAAGACTCTTTCTATCACCATCAGCCATAAAACCACTTTCTGCTAAACTAGCTGGCTTAAACTTTCCATTTCCATCACCAGTGAGTAATTGCCCATAAGAAGCATCGTACTGACCAGACATGTAATCTGCGGAATAGGAATTTCCAGTGAGTAAAATATCCAGATTTCCATCTGTGTTCATATCGGCTACTAAGATTCCATACACCGGAGTAGTTTGAGCTTCAGCAGGTAAATCGTGCATTTTAAATTGACCATTACCCAAATTTTCCACATAAGCACTTTTGAAATAGGTAGCTTTTGCTTTGTAAGCCTCATTCAACTTTTGCTCAGAGAATAGATCGTTTATCGTCACATCTGCATATTGATCGTATCTAGGAAATTTTTTTCTGGTGTAAATCATCATTTGGCTAATCAGCTCATCTCTGCCAGCAACCGGATAGCTCACTCCTTGTGTGTATTTGGTTAGAATTGGATCAAGACTGCCATTGTCATCAAAATCGTGTGCATACACTTGCACTGGCTCTTTTACCGAAGCTTGAAACTTCGAGTTTAGACCAAGATTTCCTGCAATGTAATCTATGTCGCCATCTTTGTCGAAGTCTGCCGCAGCCAAGCTATTCCACCAACCAGCATGTTGCTGAATGCCAGAATTCTCTGTAACATTTATAAATCTACCATTTTGATTTTTAAAGAAAGTAAGTGCCATCCACTCTCCTACAACAATTAAATCTATATTTTGATCATTATCAAAATCTGTCCAGATGGCAGAAGTAACCAAGCCCAAACCAAACATTTCTCTACAAGCTTCTAGCGTTACATCACTAAACTTACCGCCCTCATTTCTCAAAATATAACTTCTCACTGGCTGCGGATACCTACCCGTTTCTATTCTTCCTCCCACAAAAAGATCGAGGTCGCCATCTTTGTCGTAATCAGCCGCAGTAACACAAGAACCACTTGCAAACATTTTAGGCAATGCTCTTGGTTCAAGCTCAAAATTTCCTTTGCCATCATTGAGCATCAACCTATCTTGATAAGGCGGTGTATTTGCCTGATATTCACTACCTCCACTCACAATGTATAAATCCAGATCGCTGTCATTATCACAATCGAAGAGCAAGAGCCCCATATCTTCGCGATTGGCATTTTGCGTTATTTCACTTTTTGTAAATTTCCCTTTAGATGTTTGCTTATAAACCAGAGTACTTTTCCCTAATGATCCACCAATCACAAAATCTTCCAATTCATCACCATTTATATCTCCTACTGCAATTCCCGGCCCTTGTTTAGAATAAAGATGTGGCAATAAAAACTCAGCTTTAAATTCATCAAAATCATTCTCAGCATGCGCATAATCGACACCGATTTTATTAGTGATTTCTGTAAGTAGTTGATTTGAATTGTTGGTAGATGGAGTTAAATCTGAACTTTGGGCATTTTTATAATAAATATCTAAAACCTGCCCTGTTGCTATATCTTTCAAAACTTGCTGCTTACCATCTGGCCATATTATTTCAAGTTGATCGACTGTATGTACATTGCCCAAACCAAAATGCAAAATTGGTTCTTGGGAAGATTGAAAACCTCTCACCAATGATTGATGTTGCGATTGAATGTGATCGCCATATTTAATGCTTACAGTACTTCCAATTCCATCAAGGTTTTGAGCAGTGCCATGTAAGCGAACTCTTAAAGATTTCTGTTTGTCAACTTTGCTTGTATTCTCATAAACAAAAGCTCGCTGATTTACATTATTGATTACCAAATCTAAATCGCCATCATTATCTAAATCGGCATAGCCAGCACCGTTTGAGCAAGTCTTCACATCGAATCCCCAACTCTTAGACATATCGGTGAAAGTAAAGGCACTTTCGCTGCTATCCCAACCATTATTTCGATACAAGTAATTGGCAAAATCTGTATTTGGTAACTGTTCGATGTAGTTCAAGAAATCTTTCTTTAAAACATCATAATCCGCATTGGGGTTGATGTGGCTTTCTCTATAAGCAATATAATCGTTGTTGGTAATGTCTTTGGGAATGCCATTGGTAATAAACAAATCTCTGTAACCATCATTATCTAAATCAACAATCAGTGGCGACCAGCTCCAATCTGTTTTGTATATGCCTGCCTGATAACCCACTTCACTAAACACGTTTTTACCTGCCTCATTTTTACCCTTGTTTAATTGGAAGATGTTGCGGCTGTATTGCGGCTGATAACCACGATTTAATTCAATTTTAAACTTCTCGTAACTGGTAGCTGTACTCATCATTTTTTGTCGATGATTATCAGCCGGAAGCATATCCAACACCACAATATCCATCAAATTATCATTGTTTACATCGGCTATATCGCAGCCCATAGAAAAGCGGCTTTGATGTTTTAGGTAATTGGCAGCTTCTTCTTTAAATGAACCATTGCCTTGGTTGATGTATAGCAAATCGTCGTAAATGAAATCATTTGCCACATAAATATCTTCCCAACCATCTCCATTGATATCGTTAATGGCAATGCCTAGCCCATAACCTTCAAAAGTAATTCCTGCCAAGCTCGAAACATTAGTGAATTTTGGCAAACCATTTTCAGATAAACCATCATTTCTGTACAATCGATCTGTACTAGGAGACTCACCATTGTTCACTTTGTTTTTTGGGAAATTAGGATTCGATTTATCGTGATAAGCTGTAAGGATGTAAGCATCTAAATCGCCATCTTTGTCATAATCGAAAAAAGCAGCTTGCGTAGAATAACCTATGTCTGCCAAACCTGTTTCAGTTGCCATGTCTTTAAATACTGGCTGACCATCCTCAGAAATTCCTTGATTGATATAGAAACTATTTTTTCGTGAAGCATCAGTACCCAGACCAGAAAAACAAACATAGATATCTAGTAAACCATCTTCGTTGATGTCTACCATTGTTGCACCAGTTGCCCATCTATCTGTTTGCAAGCCTGCGTTGTTTGTTACCTCTTCAAATTTTAAATCTCCTTGATTGAGATATAAAGCCGAGCTTACCATATTTCCTGTAAAGAAAACATCTGTTTTGCCATCGTTATTTACATCTCCAAGTGCCACACCTCCTCCATTGTAGAAGTAGTTAAATTCAATGATGTTGTTGTCGTAACTCGGGCTGAGTTGATTGCTAAAACTGATACCAGATTCCTCAGCATCTAATAGCCTAAAAAGTGTTTGAGTTGATTCTATCGTATTCCCTTTTTGCTTAGTACAACTTTCAGCAATAATGAATAACATTACCACTAAACTATTGATTATTAAATAGTTAATACTTTTCATAATTTACTAGCTTTAAATAAATATGCAGACCAACTCAAACAACCTTCTGTTCTGATTAGGCTATTTTTTCATACCAAATGAATATGTTTTTCCTTTCTCAGTTTCTACATCTAATTGTAAAGTTTGAGGCAATGCCAACTTGCTAAAATTGACTTGATTAGAAACCAAAGGATCTTTAATTCCTGCTTTTTGAAAGAATGGATTTGGGTTTTCTCCTTCTGCCACTGCTAACTCAAAACTGCCTTCTGGTTGTAGTTCATGAGGCACTCGCAAACGCAGCTTGCCACCCAAATTAGATTGAATAGTTAATGTTTTAATTTTACCGTTTTCCCAAGTAAGTTCTTTAATATCAAAACCACCTCTAGCTCTTAAACCTTTTACGGTTCCAGTTTTCCAACTATCTGGCACAGCCGGAAGTATTTGTATTGCGCCATCGTGGCTTTGCACCAACATTTCTGCAATACCAGAAGTACAACCAAAATTACCATCAATCTGGAAAGGTGGATGCGCATCAAACAAGTTTGGATAAGTACCTCCTTTGCTAGAACTTTCACCTTCTGGCACAGGACTCAGTTGATCTGCGATTAATTTAAATGCCCTGTTACCATCTAGCAAGCGTGCCCAAAGGTTAACCTTCCAACCCATTGACCAACCAGTTGATTCATCTCCTCTGTAGACTAATGAATTTTTAGAAGCTTGAAATAATTCTGGATGCGAGTAAGGTGAAATCTGATTAGAAGGGAATAATCCGTATAAATGAGAAACATGTCTGTGTTTGTCGTCTTCTCTGTCCCAATCGTACATCCATTCTTGCAACTGGCTCAGTTTTCCGATTTGCATCGGAGGCAATTTGGCTCTTTTTTGCTCAACTATCTTTGCAAAATCAGTATCAGTATTGAGCACATTGCTAGCGGTAATTAAATTAGAAAATACATCAAATACCAATTGATTATCCATTGTAGTACCTGCTGTAATAGAAACGCCACTGTGATGCGAATTTTCTGGTGACATAGAAGGTACAACTACCAACCAACCATGTTCCGGCTCTTCTTGTAGTGCATCTACATAAAACTGCGCTGCTCCTTTTAAAATCGGATAAACCTCTTGCAAAAATGCCTCATCACCAGAATACAAATAATGTTGCCATAAATGCTGACTCAACCATGCGCCACCCATTGGCCACAAGCCATAAAAAGCACCATCTATCGGGCCAGTCATACGCCATAAATCGGTGTTGTGGTGCATGCTCCATCCACCTGCATCATACATTTCTTTTGCAGTTTGTTGGCCAGTGACCGATAAATCTTTGAGCATATCGAAAAGTGGCTCATGCATTTCTGGTAAATTAGTTACCTCTGCCGGCCAATAATTCATTTCGGTATTGATGTTTACTGTGTATTTGCTATCCCAAGGTGGTGAAATCATATCATTCCAAATACCTTGTAAGTTGGCTGGCTGACCTCCCGGTTGCGAGCTTGAAATCAACAAATATCTACCGAACTGGAAATAAAGAGAAACGAGTTGTGGATCGTTGGCTTTAGCAAATTCTGCGATTCTAACATCGGTTGTTTTTTTAAGAGAATCAGTTTCACCAAGATCAAGACTTACCCTATCGAATAAATTTTTGTAAAAAGCTGTATGCTCACTCAATGAAGCATCAAAAGAGTTTTTGATCGCTTTATCTAAATATTGATTGGCAGTAGCTAATGCATCGCCAGATACATCTTTATAATTTTTAAAGTTGGTTCCTATAGAAATGTACAGGGTTACTGAATTTGCAGATTTGATGCTCAAACCATTCTCAGTCTCACTCAATTCTCCGCCATCTAACACTGGTTTGCAAAGCGTTACAAACTCCACTTTACCCTGCTTATTATCAACATCACCAGAAACTCCAGAAAGCATTAAAACACCATTTTCTGCTTTTACTGAATGATTTAATTGCGGAGTATCAAAACCGAGATTCACATTAATACTTTTAGCAGCATCTGCAGTTAGTTTAATCATGATCACATTGTCGGTGAAAGAAGAAATCATTTCTCTTTTATAATTCACACCATCAACTTGGTACGAAACCGAAGCAACTGCATCAGAAATATTTAAATCACGGTAGTAGTTTTTTACATTTTGATGCTTTGGAAACTCCAGAAATAGATTGCCTACAGTTTGATAAGGCATTCCATAATTATTATCTTCTGTAGCATGCCTAGGCAATGCAGACATGGCTAAATCATGTGCTTCTTTGTGCTTACCTGCAAATATCAATTTCCTTATTTCAGGCAGTTTATCTTTTAAAGCTGGCAAAACATTGTTTCCCGGTTCGCCTGCCCAAACTGTTTCTTCGTTGAGTTGAATTTGGTCTTTTTCTGTGCCACCAAAAACCATAGCACCTAATCGCCCATTACCAATTGGAAGCGCCTCGTTCCAATTGCTTGCAGGTTCATCGTACCATAACTTATAGTCGCTATCTTCAGTTGCGGTTTGTCTATTATCTAGGCAGCTGATTAAAAATATTGATAGTAATAAAATTGATAAAGTATATCTCATACCGTTTGAAAAATTAGCGTAACATTCATTAAATCTATTCTAAAAAAGGAGGGAAAAATCCCTCCCATAATTTACAAATTATCTTATAGATTACTCCCAACCCGGACTTTGAACTACTCCAGTATTTTTATTTATCTCGGAGCGTGGAATTGGTATGTAATAGAATTTATCTTGCCATTCTGGTCGCTCAATTAGCACTTTGTCTACATAATAAAGTGAGTTATCTGGCATCTTGAAAATATCTACCCCTCGTATATCTTCTGACTCAACTTCTGGCGCAATTTTCCATCTTCTTATGTCAAAAAAGCGATGGCCTTCAAACACTAATTCGATTCGTCTTTCATGCCTAATTCTGTCTCTCAATGCTTCTCCTGTTAAACTTTCGTCTAAGTCTGGCATGCCAGCTCTTTGCCTAATCAAATTCACATATTGCTTGGCTGCACTTTCATCACCTAACTCATACATAGCCTCTGCATAGTTCAAATAGATTTCTCCCAATCTAAAGAATATCCAAGGTTGAGGATAACCACCATTTGACCTACTGATAATCAGGTTTTTATCTATGAATTTTTTAAGGCTATAAGAAGTCCTTGAATTATCACCATTTACTTTGTAGCAATCGATACCAGTAATACCTGTTAGAATCGGATCACCATTTCCATCTAAACCAGTTGCTTCTTGAGATACATCGTATTCTGGACTTGCAGCACCACGTGCATCTGGTCTAAAAATATCTCCCTGAAAAATTACAGATTGATAGAATCTTGGGTCTCTGTTTACATATGGATTTTGCGGATCGTAACCAGAAGCTTCGTTAATTGAGCCATCTGCATTTAATATTAACTCACCATCGGCAGTTTCGTAATCTTCTATCAAGTTTTGAGAAGGAGCATTTCTGCCTCCCCAACCTCCCCAACCACCATAGGTGTGATTGGTATTCAAGAAAGTAACTAAATGACCATTGGTTTGGCTAAAAGTACGCACATAAATCTGCTCGTTGTTTTCATCTAAAAACGTATTCTCATATTCTGGTTCGAGTGCATATGCGCCTAAGTCGATGATTGCTTTAGCAGCATCAGCCGCTTTTTGCCATTTGCTTACATCACCTTCTGGGTTTTCTAACTCACTCGCTGCATACAGATACAGTCTTGATTTTAATGCCATTGCTGCATGCTTGGTAGCTCTACCAAAATCACCATCGTTTGGTGCATATTGATCTGGTAAGCTATTCATAGAAGCATCTAACTCAGTAATGATGTAATTGAGCACTTCATCGTAAGAATTTCTGGCAAACTGAACTTCATCTCCCAATTCATAAACTTCATCTACGATCGGAACTCCACCGTATCTCCAAAGCAGATTAGCATACACAAAAGCTCTAATAAAGCGCACTTGCGCAGTTAATTCTTGTTGTCTATCTGCTTCAACAACAGAGTTTTCAATCTCTTGTAAAAAGATGTTCGATTGCCTGATGTATTGGTAGCCTCTCTCGTAATAATCTATCCAGTTACTACTTTGCCCGAAACCTGAGATATTATCTGCATTCCAAGTTCCTAATAACCAAGTATTGTCACCATATGCTTCGTCGCAGTATTTAGACCACAAGTGTCTTTCAAAACCGTGAGGAACTCCCTGATACAATTGATTTACATACAATTCAACCAAATTTGCATCTCCCCAAACTTGCTCAGATACAATTCTATCTGATGGAGTGATATCCAGATAGTCTTTTTCACAACTGAATAAGGCTAAAATAAATAGTGATATCCAAATTATATTTTTATGCATAATATTCGAGATTTAGAATGAAACATTAACACCGGCATTAAACACTCTCAACTGAGGATAGTAATTCGCATCTGTTCTGCTAGAATTCGGATCACTACCATCTGCCCTACCTTCTGGATCCATAAAGTCTATCTCACTCAAAGTGAAGACGTTAAATGCGTTGAGATACACGCGTAAATTGCTCAGCTTCAATTTTTGGGCAACTACATTTGGTAAGGTGTAACCAATCTCCACGTTTTTCAACCTTACAAAAGAGGCACTGTACAAATTGAATTCGCTGAACTGAGCAAAGTTTCCACCTGAAGCCGGCATGGTTCCATCGATGTTATCTACTGTCCATCTGTCTTGAGCTCTAATAACTGCACTATTGCTAGCACCACCCAAGCTGGTTATACCCGGAAAATAAAGTGCTCTTGCCTGACCTTGGAAGAAAAGGCTGAGGTCAAAGTTTTTGTAATTGAAATTCATATCCATACCAAAAACTACCTCTGGTGTATTAGATAAATTCGTTCTGTACTGATCGTTACTGTTGATCAACCCATCTCCGTTTTTATCTACATATTTTAAATCACCCGGTTTTGCATTGTCTAAGTGAGGCGTTGCATCAATCTCTTCTTGAGTTGAATAAATACCATCTGTTGGCCAAATGAGCACAGCACCAATTGGGTTACCAGTTTGGTTTTGGTAATCTTCTCCGGCTGGTACTTCATCAAAGAATACATATTTATTTCTAGCGAAAGACACATTACCACGTATCTTATAATTTAACTTGTTTATTCTGTTGAAGTGAGTTAACACTAGCTCAAAACCGTGGTTTTCTACTTCGCCAATGTTTTCTGGAGGTAAGCCAGGGAAACCATAAGTACTAGAAATACTCAATTGCCTTTGCGCTAAAATGTTCGTCCTGTTTTGCTTAAATACATCGAGTTCGATTCCTAATAGATCATTCCACAAAGAAGCTTCGAAACCAACGTTGGTAGTTCTCAAAACCTCCCAAGTATACGTTGGGTTCGGCAATACGCCCGGATACAAACCTAATACATCTGTGCCACCAAAGTTGTAAGCTGTACCAATTGAATAAGCACTCAAATAAGCATAAGATTCTTCGATGTTGTCATTACCTAATTGACCATAAGAAGCTCTAATTTTCAAAAAGTCTATAGCTGTTGCACTTTGCAAAAATGGCTCTTCTGAAGCTACCCAACCCACAGATACTCCCGGGAAGAATCCGTATCGATTATCTTCTGGAAAAACTGGCGAACCATCGTATCTGAATAAGAATTCAGCTAGATATTTTTCGCTAAAGTTGTATGTGGCTCTACCAAAATAATTGTCTCTTCTGGTAAGATAAGATGAACCAGAAGTGCTTTGGTCAGCAGGGTCTGAGCTACCAAAATTGATGTCCGGCAACGAGGTTGTCGGGAAGTTTTTTCTAAATGCTGAGGCACTATTTCCTTTTGTTTGAGCTCTTTCTGCACCGAGCATCAAATTGATGTTATGTTTTCCAAAATCTCTTTTATAGTTCGCTCTGATGTTATAAGTGTTTACAAACATTCTGCTGAATGCATCTGTAACTGTTGGGCTAGAGATTACATTAGATTGCAAATAGTTATACTCCTCTGTTGCCGGATCGTACTGCCAGTAGAAATATGGCTTTTCGAATTTTTTGTCAAAACCATTGGTAAAATCGAAGCTATAAGAACCTACAAAAGATAAGCCTTTCACAAACGGTACTTTATAATCTAAAAACAAAGAAGTTTGTATCGGAATGCTTTCTTGTCTTAAGTAACCTACCTGATCGCGCAACAATGGATTTTCAGTAAATCTACCCGGAGCAATTAATCCATTTGGATAGCGGGCATGCAATGTTGGCTCTGCCGAAAGAATATTTACAAAGTTTACCCATGTTCCTGTCGATGGATAATTCCTTTTCTCTAACCTACCAGCTAGGTTCAAAGAAACTTTAAAGTTATCAGTGATATTCGCATCAATATTAGATCTTAGGTTAAACTGTTTGTAATTAGTTGGGTTGTTTTTGAAGTGACCATCTTGGTTTTGAGCACCAATCGCAATAAAATACTGCACATTTTTGCTTCCTCCATTTACAGACAAATTCATCTTATTCTGTAGCGACCAAGATTTTAAAGTCTCGTCTACCCAATCGGTATTTGGATGAGTAAGCGGACTAGAACCATCTCTATATTTCTGAATATCTTCATCAGTATAAAGTGCTGTGGTTGCTCCATTTCTCAACTCAGCTTCGTTTCTTACTTCTGCATAAGTAGCAGCATCTAACACATCCAAAATTCTGGTTGGCTGGCTAAAACCTTGATTAAAGCTAAAATTGAACTGCGGTTTATCGCTAATTACTCCTCTTTTAGTTTTAATCAGAATTACCCCATTCGCTGCTCTCGCACCATAAATTGCGGCAGATGCATCTTTTAGAACAGTTATACTTTCTATGTTTTGAGGGTCAATTCTACCTAAACCATCAGTTGGTCTAATTACACCATCAACTACCAACAATGGCTGAGTATTTCCGAAAGTACTTCTACCACGAATAAGAATTTGTGCATCATCTCTACCTGGTTCACCAGTTTGGTTAGTGGCAATTACACCCGGCAATCTACCTTGCAAAGAATTACTGATGTTGGGCACTGGGCTTCTTTGAAGCACTTCACCAGAAGTACTCACTACTGAACCAGTCAATGTTTCTTTTTTCTGCTCACCGTAACCAATTACAACAACTTCTTCTAGCTCTTCCAGATCGGCTTCGAGCGTAACATTTATCTGACTTTGGTTATTTATTTCCACTTCTTGCGTGAGAAAACCAATATAGCTAAACTGCAAAATATCGCCGCTAGTGGCATTTAAAGAGTAATTACCATCAAGATCAGTCGTAGAACCTGTGGTAGTTCCTTTTATAATTATACTTACTCCCGGTAGCGGTTCGCCATCTTCTTTAGAAGTTACTACACCAGAAACTTTTATCTGGGTGATCTCTTCAATCACTTTTTCTTCTACTACAGGATGTTTACTTTCTAAAATACTTAGCGAAATGGTATTATTCACTCTCTTAAAAGACAAGCCTGTGTCTTTAGAAACCTTTCTGAGAATGTTTCCGAGCGACTCACTATTATAGTTGAAGCTAAAAACATTATCCAGCCTTTTTATATTACCCGCCTCGTAAACAAATATAAATTCTGTCTTTGCTTCTATTTGGTTCAGCACCTCCTTTATAGAAGCATTTCTCACATTTACTTCCAAATAAACATCATTGATACTCTTCTGTCCGTAACTGTCTTTGGCAGTAAGCACAGAATAAAGTAATGACTGAAGTAAAAGTCCAAACAATGCTAATTTAGACATGTATAAAACTTGGTGTATTAATTTCAATTTCATATTTTTAATTGTATTGATTAGAAAATAGTCAATCATGTCCTTATTCGCCTGGTCTCCGTTCGCCAAAACTTGCCCGGGCAATAAGGATGTTTTACAATATGCATTCAACCCAATTTACTAGTGTAAATGATGTTTGAGGTTGAATTAAAATATGAGGAAATTAAGTACTGTCGAATGTGTAATAGTCATTTTTCATCTTCACATAAATTAAATTTCAAATTATCATTTGCTTCTCAAATAGAGAATAATGTGTTAGTTAATTAGTAAATAGTTACTTGCTTATTTTCAATTTTATAATTGAATTTACTAGCATAGCTCAACGTTTCCAGAATATTATTAAGACTTTCGTTGTTGTATCTTCCAAAAAATTCTTTCTCTAAAATTACCTTCTTTTTTACCTGAAACTCCACTCCATACCATCTCTCCAACTTCTCCACAATTTTGTTAAAAGGCTCTCCACTAAAAATTAAAACTCCCTTTCTCCAAGCAACCAAATCTGTATTAAATAGCCCCTTTTTTAATTCGTTTGAGCTTTTATCAAAAGAAACCATCTCGTCTGCTGTAAGCAAAAAGGTATTCGTATCGGGTGTTTCTTCAGACTCCACTTTTACTTTACCTGTAATTACACTTACTTCAATATCTTTATTTTCTGGGTAAGCATTTATGTTAAATGATGTCCCCAAAACAGTGGTTTGCAAATTATCTGAATGAATAATAAATGGTCTGTTTTCGTCTCTAGCAACATCAAAAAAAGCCTCTCCTTTTAAATAAATAATCCTTCTGTCTTTAGAAAAAGTCTCAGGAAAAAGCACCTCACTCTCAGAGTTTAGTTTGATAGATGTACCATCGCTTAAAACCAAATCTAGCTTTTGCCCTTTGAGTGTGTTCTTTGTTATATAAGCAATTTCTTTTGGTTGAACTGGCTCTTCTTTTAGCTGCGAATAAAAAACCCAAGCAGCCAGAATAAACAATGTAACTACTGCTGCAATTTTATAAATGTGATAAAATGGCTTTTGCTCTACTGGTTGTTGAGCCATTTTATTTTGAAGATTACTATATATTTTGCTACCAATTATATCCATTTGGTTAGAAGAATAATCGCTCTCGGCTTTTCCGTTTTGCTGGCTAGCAGCTAAAAAATCTTCTAGCAGCTTTTCTTCTTGCAGCGTGCAATCTCCTCGTAAGTATTTTTCATATAATTGGCTTAGCTCTTTCTTATCCATAAATGAACAGTATTATGTTCCCTTTTATAGTTAAGTACCGCAAGTCAACAAAAGGTACTATGCGCACTAAGAAAAAAAATATTTTTTTTTAAGAATTGAGTAAAATGTAAAGGATGATGATAAATGAATTGATGGAAGCTCTAATGAATTTAAGCGCCTTACTTACCTGATTTTTAACAGTTTGCGTAGAAATATTAAGCTTTTGGGCAATCTCTTGATAAGACTTTTGCTCAAACCTACTCATGTAAAAAATTTCTCGGCATTTTTCAGGAAGTTGCGATATGGATTTGTCTAGCAACTGCTCTAACTCTTCTACATTGATGTATTCTTCGGTGTTATTTACAAACTGAATTTTATTGATTAATGAAAGGTGTTTTTGCTCAATTTCATTCTTTCTTAAATACTTGAAAATTTGAAATTTAACAGACTTGTACAAATATGCTTGCAAGTTAGAAATGAGCAATTCCTTTCTTCTATTCCACAAATCCAGAAATATTTCTTGAATAATATCTTCGCAAGCAGGCTGATTTTGAATTACATTATAAGCATACTTATACAACCTAGCCCAATACCTTTGATAGATTTCTAAAAATGCAGCTTGCTCGTCTTTGCGAATAAATACGAGAAGCTTGTCATCTGAAAAGTCACTATAGATGTTAGATTTAGTCATTTCCATATATCACATGTGATAAATATAGAAATTTTCCAGATGAAAAGAAATTTGTATAGCTTTTACTCTGCTTTTACCAGTATCTCATTTGTAGTAATTCCATTTTCGTTAAATGCTTCAATGGTAAAGTAATAGTCTAATTGGCTGTTCAAAGTATTGATTGTAAGCTCATTTTCTCCATAAACTATGTAATTCTGGTAAAGCTTATCTTTTTCAGTACCATAGCTTATGTTATAACCAACAGCATTTGCAGACTTTGCCCAAGAAAGTACTACACTCCTTTTATCCTCTTTCCTTTTTGCAGTTAATTCTTCGATTTTGCTTGGTAAATCACCATTGCCAACCCCAAAAACTCTAAAACCACTAATAGCAAAATTGCCTCCCGGTACTGCTTTATTGGTCACTTTTAAATACCTACAAGCCACTACTTCTGGCAGTTGCATATATTGATGAGAATTATCTGTTTTATTATTTGAAGCATCAATCAACTTTTTCCAATTAGAATTATCACTAGAATATTCCACTGTATATTGATGTTTCAAACCTTCTTCTCTTCCATAAATATCTGTGGCATGTTCTGCAAAATTGATTTGCAGAGCATAAACATCATAGTCTTTTTCCAAATCGATTACAGCATATTCACCTGCGTTTCCGCTAGTTGCTGCCCAATAAGTTCTAATATCTTCATCCAAGATATTTTGTGCAGGCAATGAATCGATACTAGATGAGACTGTCACTTTCTTAGCATAAGACAAGAGCATCCACGCTGGAAAAATCTCTTTTATATTTTCGATCTTCTTTTGGGGAATAATCAATGGAAAATCTGCATATTTTGTATCGGCGTATAATGTTCCATCTTTATCGAAAAATGTTGGATACAGACCTAACCTACGCTCAAACATATGTTTTTGAGAAATGGTAATGGTTCCTATATGCCAATAATTACCATAGCGATCTTCAAAGGTACTTCCATGCCCTGCTCCTGCAGCAAAACCTTCTGGTTTATAAGCAAATGGATTGTGCTTTTGTGGTTCAAAAGGGCCTAAGGGATTATCAGACACATAAACTGCATCTGCATAACTTTTATATTCAGTTCCCGGGCCAGAATATTGCAAATAATATCTTCCATCGTGCTTGTTTACCCAAGCCCCTTCTATCCAAGGACTTTGCCCGACAATGGTATTGTAATCGCCTGGTACTTCCCAACCAAACTCTTCTGGATTAGGATATTTTAATGCTTTTGGTTCTCCTATAAAAGTAAAATCATTTTTATAGTCTAGCTCAACACCATATAGCGGATTCTCATTGGAACATCCCCAATACAAATAGAGTTTATTATCATCGTCTAACAAAAATGCAGGATCCCAAACAGGCATTTCTAGTTCTTCTTTTGCTACTGTCCATTTTCCACTCATCGGATCAGCCGATTTATATATTGTACTTTTCTCGTTAGATGATGCCAAAAAGAAAACAGTATCTTCAATAGCAACTACTGTTGGTGCATATTCTTCTGTTGGTATTTCATCTGTCTGTATAAATTCCCATTTTAATAAATCTTTTGAATGCCAATATCCTCCAGACTTTGAGGCAAAAAGAAAATACCTATCCTTAAACCACATAATAGTTGGGTCTGCGGCTTCCCTTCTCGATGGTTTTTCTAAACCAAATCGATAACTCAAATCTAATGGATTACAAAATGTATCTAGGGTGATTGTTTTTTTAGGAAGCTCTTGTTGGCAAGCAAAGATTACGCATGCCATGATGATAAGTATCGTAAATCGTTTCATTGTTTGTATATGTTGCTAGGTAAACCAAATATATATACAACAGATGAATGATGTTAATGAAACTAGGTAATGTTTAATTGGATATTTAAAAAAACTTCAATTTATGGTTTTGATCCTAAAAAAATGCAAGTTCCTAAAGGTTGAGGAGAGCTTAATTAAAAAAAGAAAAGGAGCTACAAGTGATTGAAGCTCCTGAAGTATAAAAAACCTAGCCATAATTTGATAGTACAAATTAAAAATATATTCCAAAAAAATGGCATGTTTTACAAATTAATTTATCTTAATATGATAATATTTAATATTGAAAACCTTCTTAACTTTCTTTACTGTTGATCTTCTGAAGTATATCACAAAACACCTTCACTGCTTTTTTCTCATACACATCTTTAAGCGAAATAATCATTGCAGACCTCGTCATGCTTTCACCTGCAATCGGCACAGCGTGTAATTCTTTTACATCGCTTACAGTAGTTTGAGCCAAAACAGTGTGCCAATTGCCTGTTTTTACAATATCTAGCAAAATCTGAATATCGTTTATCTCAATCGAAATTTTTGGAGAAAGCTTACTTGTTGTAAATATTTTATTGATGAACTTAGTAGTGCTAAAGCCTTTTGCGGGTAAAGCCAATGGCATTTTAGCAATTTCTTCTAAAGTAATTGTCTCTTTCCCTTCTATGAGAGATTTATCTGAGGTTACAAATGTCATGGGAGAGCTAAAGAGATAGGTGTAGTTAAAATGCTCTTCATCCATGCTTTCTCTAAAAGAAAGCACAAAGTCTAGCTCTAATTGATTGAGCTTTTCAAACAACTCGTCAGAAATACCAAAAATCACTTGCACCTGAATATCAGGATACTTTTTAGAAAATTCGATTAGCGCAGGTGTGAGAAACGAACGGATGCCGTAAGTAACTCCAATTATTATTTTACCTGTCTTTAGATTATTCAAATCTTTCATGGCCAAAAAGCCATCATTCGCTTTGTTTAAGCTTTGTACAGCATGTTCGGCAAACATTTCACCTGCTTCTGTTAGTGCAATCCGCTTTCCTATTCTATTAAACAGCAATACATCCAACTCGATTTCTAACTGCTTAATCTGTTGCGACAAGGTACTCTGACTGATGAATAAACTGTTTGCAGCTTCGGTAAAATTGAGTAGTTCTTTGGCTTTAAGAAAATAGCGGATTTGTCTGAGCTCCATTTCTAAATCGGTTTTATCGATTGATTTAATAGAAAAATAACGTTTTGCAAATTAAGAATACATCCACACATTTGCATAAAAAAAAAGATGAATAATTTGCTAACTCTTAAAAAATCAGACACAATCGTACTCAGCAGTAGTTTTATGCTTGGTCTGGCCCAGATTTTACTCTGGGGAGGTTCATTTTTCATTTTGACTATTCTGGCTGAGCCGATCATGAAAGACACTGGTTGGTCTCAACAATATGTGTATGGATCGTTTTCACTGGCTTTGATGGTTTCCGGTTTGTTATCTCCTAAAATCGGTAAGTTCATCCATTCGCTAGATAAAAATATTATGCTACTCTATGCAGGAGTAGTAATGGGTGTTGGGTTAATCACCATCGGGCTGGCACAAAATATATATTTCTTTATATTAGGTTGGGCGATTATTGGAATCGCCATGAGTATGGGTTTGCATGATGCACTGTTCGCTTCTCTAGGGAAAAAATATGGTATGCAAGCTTCGCAGTTCATTATCCAGATAACTTTGATCTCCGGATTTGTTACAACCATTATCTGGCCGATATTGACTTATTTGGTTTCTACTTATGGTTGGAGAACTACTTGTTTTATTTATGCCATTGCGTTGATTGTATTTATAGTGCCAATTCATTATCTCACTATATACACCAATGGAAGAGCTGAGAGCATAAAAAATGATTTAAATAAGTTAGAAGGAGAAAGTAGAAGTGTATCTTCTAATAAATCTGTCTATTACTTATTGCTCATCAATTTTACTATTGGCTCAATATTAATGACAGGGCTATATGTACATTTAATAGATATTTTAACCAACAAGAACATCTCACTTAAAGAAGCAATCGGTATTAGTGCATTGCTTGGCCCATGCCAAGTGGGTGTGAGAGTATTGGACATCATATTTTCTAAGAAAACACCTATTGTAACTGCTGTGATTTCTTCCATCTTGGTATTCTCAGGTTTATTGATCTTGTTATTTAGCCCAGAAATATCATTCTTAGGAATTGCCTTTTTCGGATTTGGTAACGGTATGCGATCTATACTAAGAGGCACTCTCCCACTTTGGATTTACGGTTCAGATTCTTATGCAAGTATTATGGGGCAGTTGGCACGTTTCCCTCTGATTGCGCAAGCATTAACACCTTTTATTGGTGGGCTTATCATTCAATATTTTGATATTACCTACTTTTTAGAATTTCTATGTGGGCTTGCAGTCCTCAACATATTGATCATGTTTATATTAAAGAAACAAGTATTTCAAGTGAGAAATACTTGATTTCTTTACTGATTGAATGCTCATATAACAAAGTATATATCAACACAAATTATAATATTATTCATAATCTAACCAAGCTGTCACTTGAGCTGCTCGATCTGTTGAAAAACGAATCCATCTTGCTTGAAAACCTTCTGGAAAACTGAATTCTAATTCTTCTCTGGGTTTTACTGTAAACTGTTTATATTGCATCCACTCACCAGTACCAACAGGGTCTGCTTCCAAAGTGAAAGTGATAGTTTCTTTTGCATTGTGAGACAATGTCAACTTTTTCTGATCGTAAAAGCCGATGAGATAAGGATCGGAATACTCATTTGCTTGCACCTGTTGCTCTTTCCAAGGACCTCCATGCCCTACTGGTTTACCTAATGCCCACAAATCGTCAATCACTCCCGCCCAAACTGCTGTTTTTCCATCCCTAGATCGAATAATATGTTCATTGTCAGTTGAAGAATTTGGTTGAATACCTGTCATAATCAACATGCCTCTATAGCTGGCATAATCGTGAATTGCCATATTGTGAGAAGAAATCGGTCTTATTTTAGCAAAACCATCTGCATTTTCTGCAGGCAATTCGTAGAAAGTACCGTGCGCATTAAACAAATCTCTTTCGGTGGCTACTTCTCGGTCTAATCGTAGAATTGAGCTCTGAGTTTTCTCAGTATATGCTGAATTTCCTAAAGGCAATCTCCATCTTCTGCCTTTATCATCAACTACCAAAACAGAAGACTCATCTATAGTAATTACATCTTTAGGAATCGCAAATTTGTTCTCTATAAAACTAGCCGTTTCAGTATCTTCTTTTTTAACTAAACCGAGGTTTTCATCTAACTCATAATATCCATTGCCTGTAAATTTCCCATTGCTTATATCTCCACTCACAATTCCTAGAGCTCTTCTGTTGTCACCTAATCCATAAAGTAACCCACCAATGTATTGAGCATTCTCGACTTGAGCAGTACCTGCATATATTGGAGAAGTTTGAGCAACTTTTCTAGATTGATCTGTATAACTAAAATGGATTGTGCCTTGCGTATTTTTATCAACTTTTACCCTTATCCACTCTCCAGTTTCATTTGCGTTAAATTGGAGATTACTTGATGATTCAGCTCCGACATGAACAGTTTTGAGCTTCTCCCAATTACCATTTCCCGATTTATCTACTTCAAATGTGAAGTTTGCATCTTGATTTCCCTTATTTTGAATCCAAACCATTCTTTGATTCCAACCTGAAAACAAGAAGGGATCAGATGGCTCATCTTGTTTGATTTCTTCATCAATATACAGAGCACCTTCTGCCGTATTTGCTCCTAAATTATCTGGCTTCTCTAAAGAAGTGAACCACAGATTGGAATTGGACTGTCCCGGCCCTTCAATATCTCCTTTTACATTTCTTTTGTTCAAGAATTCCTTTTGAGCAGAATCATCACAGCCAAAAACTAACTGTCCTTTCCACAAAGTAAAATCGCCAATTACTTTTAAATAAGCCGATTTTGGTCTAATGCCCGCAGTATTTGATTTTTCGAAAGTCTTTGGAAAATCCCAAAACATACCATGCATGGTCATTAAATAATCTGGTGATTCTTTTGAGCCAATATTCCTAATTCTCGGCCATTCTGTATTCCAACCATGTGCCCCATCGTAACTGTGGCTAGCTTTAGGCAACCTATAAAAACTCCAACCTGTTTCGCGGTCTCGGGTACCTAAAATAACAGATTTATGATCCCATCCAGTAGCCCAAATTGGATCGGTTTCTGGGTTTTCATTCCCATAAATACCACCCGGACCAGTTACCTCTACAAACTGATTTCTTCTAATCGTTTTCCAGTTTTCACCATCCCATTCAGCCAAAACACCCGCAGTTATATCAAAGTCGGTTTTAGCTTCTGGAACACCTTCACCATTGTTTGTATACACCATAACACCTTGCCCAGAATACAGCCCTTTGCCATGCACACCTGGCAATAAATCTTTAAAAGCCTGGCCGCCACTCTCATCAACTTGCACACCATTTCCATCTGGATAAAACTCGTTGACTGCCAATGTATGCACATCAACTTCATAAAATCCTTCTTCCATAGTGCCATAGTAAATTTTATTTTCAGGGTCAGTTAAATGCCTCGCATTGCCTGTATGCCTGCCCTGCATTTGTTCATAAGGAATGGTTTTAATATTTCCCTCTTTACTAATCGCATATGGCCCTATAAATAATTGCTCACTTTCTTGGTGAATCATTCTATTCGCAGGAGTTCCACCAATACTTTCTGGTCTAACTATTTGCTCCAAATCAGGTGTAATCTCATACAATTTATCTGATGAACCATTGGGTTTATGAGGCGCATAAGTTACCACCCAAAGATTGCCAGCCCAAGGAACTACAGCGCCCGTTCCACACTCACCTTCATTGTTGTAATATGCCAAATGCGGATAAATACCGCTTATCTGTTTTCGTTTCTCTGTTTTTTTAGGTGGAGTACATTGAGTTATAAAAGCAGCAACTAGTATTAGAGATAAGATTAAATTGAGTTGATGCTGCTTTATTTTTAGGTTGAAGAAGTTTTTCATTTTCTTATTATTTAAATATCTGTAAGTCTTGATGGCTAATTATCTTTTAGGATATTAGTATAGCTATTTTCAAGAATAAGATTATCCTGCTCGTCAAGGTCAGAGTAGATATAAAAATCAACAATAAGTAAAATTTATTTGAAAAATTTTAATCAGCCTAAATATCATTTTTGGTTTGTTGGATTAAAACAATCGCCCCCACAACTCAAATCACCTTAATTCCCTCTGGAACATCTATTTCTGATTCGATTTTGCCGTTGGGCAGTTTGGTGTGTTTAACTTTTACAATACCTAATGGTGTGGGAAAAGTGCCTTCTGCCCATTCGAGGTTTCCAAGGTTTGGCTCTATCTTAATAGTTTTACAACCAGCTTCAACTATGGTAATACCTAAAACATTTTCGGTCATCCAAGCTGTAACTCCAGAAGCCCAACCGTGGCAAAGACTATGTCGGTAACTTGGATAGCAGTAATCGCCGAATGAACCGTGAATATCATTCATACCCTCAGGGGTAAATTCATCTAAACGGGCAGAATTCTCCATCCATTCTATATTAAAATCTTCCCAGAAGGTTGTAGCACCCATATCTAACATACCACCCCAATAGGTGCTGATAATATCAAGAGCCTGTTCGTGCTTGCCTGCCATAGCTAGCGCATCTAGCATATACAAGCCATAAAATGTAGAGAATCTTGCTGCACCATCTACAGAAATTACATCCTTACAAGCTTTTTCTGGTTTTAGTAATCCCGCAACAGCCATTAAAGCAGCAGCTTGTTTCAGATCATTATGACCCATTATTTTCTTATTCAACTTTTTAATGGAAGCCACACATTTGTCTGCACTTTCTTTCGAATCTAAAATCTCACTGAGTTTTTTAGCATCATTTAACGCCCAAACCAAGAGTGCTCTGTAGCCAGCTTCTACACCTTCTTTATTCGGGGTAGATGGCCAATCTAAAAATTTGAAACTACCAAATTCTTCTGTTCCATCTTCATTGATTTTGGAATCAATTAAATCGATTAAATTGATAATATACACTCGATGCTTTTTAAGAAAAGCAATATCTGCATTTTGCATGTACCATTCGTAATGGATAATTAGATACCAAAATGAATAAGAACTCATGTTGTTCATCCAACTTGGTAATGGATATTGCTCACAGGCAAGATCAAGACTTTTAGGAATTACTTCGTTGTAGCCAAACACTTTAGTGATGGTCGCCATTTCCGGATGGAAGTCTCCCAACCAAACTAAGCGATCGCGTTTAATTCCATCCCAAAGGTATTCTTGCATGTTTAGATGCGTGGTGTAAGCACCTGTCATCCAAATAGAATCTAACCTTGGGTTACTGCTTTTGAATGAACCCAGATAAGGAATATCACGGTACCTAAAAACTGCTCTTACTTCTTTTAAGTTGATTAAAGTATTCGCTTGTAATAAATCGATTCGCACAAAACGATAGCCAGTATTGCCAATTTCAATCAATCCACTTCTAGGAATTTCCATAATAATGTCTCGCTTGGCGTGATCGTCTGTGGAAAATCCCATTAACCAATCTGAATTGTAAGTTTGGCTGTTTGCCTCTCCCACCGATTCACCAAACCTGATTCGCACTAAAGAAGGCTCTCTTCTTGAAGAACCACCCATCACCAACTGCAAACCTCCGTGCAACTCCTTTCCATAATCTAAGAGAATTGAAGCAGTGTCTGAATCGGTTGTTTTCATTGAGCAAAACTCCGTAACACTACTCATACTCGATTGGCTATTCCCTTTCTTTAGAAGTACGTCGGTATTTTTTACTAATTCTCCAGATGTATCAGAAGTCCACATTACTTTAATCGGAGAGATAAAAGTACGTGTCATTTCATCCTTTTGGGCAGTCTCATTGTATTCTGGTCCGAAAACCGGCGGTAATTGCGCAAATGAAGTAAAACTGATAAGAGTGAAAATAAGGGATAAGGTGAAGTTTGTAGCTTTCATAATTTTAATGCAAACCATCTAAAGATGGTAAAAGGCTATCTATTTGTGTTAAAACCACTTATAGTTAGCCAATTGCAATACATTAAACAAGTAACAAACCCCTAAAGTCAGCCTTTTGCAGACTTAATAAAGATAAAATAATATTGGGCAGTAGCTACCCAATTTGCTTCATTCAGCTTGCATAAAGAATAATTTCAAAGCCAAAACTTAAAAACCTAACGGTGCAGTTTCTTCTGAAGAAAGTCGAATGATTTCTTCATACTCTTCATCAGTCAAATCATTAAGGAAATAGTCTACTGGATTCACTTTCTTGTCATTAAAGATAACTTCGTAGTGACAGTGTGGAGCGGTAGATAAACCAGTATTACCCACATGACCAATAATTTGACCTCTTTTAACTTCTTGGCCTTCTTCTACCTCAAAAGTTGACATATGGCCGTATTTAGTAATATAACCAAAACCATGATCAATTTCTATCTGATTTCCATAGCTATAGTTTCCTTTTTCGGCTTTAATGATTTTACCGTCTCCAGTAGCATAAATTGGTGTGCCAGTTGGCGCAGAAAAATCGCAACCGGGATGCATTCTTGTAACACCTAAGATGGGATGAAAACGCATACCAAAACCAGAAGCCAATCTTTTTAATTCTTTGTTTGAAACAGGTTGAATAGCCGGTAAGTGGCTCATTAATTCTTTTCTTGTTTTAGCTAATTCTGAGACTTCATCTAAAGACTGAGATTGAATATACATTTGTCTTTTCAACAAGTCTAATCTGCTCAAATAGGTTATAATTAAGCCTTCATTCTCAAGACCTTCTCTGAGCATGTTTTTATATTTCTGGCTACCACCAGCACCTGCTTGTCTAATCTCTTTTGGAATTGGCTCTACTTCAAAGTTTGGTCTGTAGATTTCGTCATCTCTTCTTTGAAGCTTTACTACATGGTCTTGAAGTGACTTTAATTCTTTATCTAAGTGGTGGTAATTGAAAAGTAAATTTTCGTTTTTTTGAATTAATTCTAATTCGTAAGGAGAGTCAAAACTTGTGATGATTGCCCAAGCAAATGCACTCCCAAAAATCACACATACAAATAATAAACCTATAACTTTTATAATCCCCTCAAACTTCGACTTCTCAATTTTTTCGTAGGTACAAGTTTCAGTATTATAGTAATATTGGGCTTTAGCCATTATTAATGATTGGATGTTTGGCGCAAATTAAAAAAGTAATTTCTGCTTATACAATAACTACCCATTAATTTACACCCTAATCCCACAAATAATGGCTAAAATGCTCTCCAATTACCTTTTAGCCATCACAATTTTATTGATGAAGTACATCAGGATCACGCAGATAACCATCGATATAGCCGTTAGATAACCGATTGTATCAAAATTTTTGAAGCCACCAGTTTCACTTTCGATCAAAACAAAACCACCGAGCATGGTAGCCAAACCTCCAGACATTTGCTGTATAGACGAGTTGATATTCATAAATGCACCCCTATCTGAAATCTCTGGAACCGCGGTTAAAATCGCCGAAGAGCCAATCATTCTAGAAGAAACAAATATTAGAAATATCGCATTGATGATGATTACCTGATAAAGTGGCGTATTATTCATGTTGGTATAAACAAACACCATTACAATAGATAGCAAAGTACCGATTAAGAAGATTTTGTACTTTCCTACTCTATCACTTACAATACCTATTAGCGGCCCAGTGATAATGGTACCAACACCTGTAATCATAAAAATAAGCGGAAGTTCAGTCTCTTTTACCCCCACATTGTAAACCAAAAAAGCACTCGAAAAGGGCATAATCAAAAAGCCACCTGTAGCCAGAAAAAAAGTGGTAAGAAATGCTTTTTGATAATTGCTATTTGTAAGAATACCTGTGATATGTTTAATCGCTTTTACCTTAGATTTTACTTTTAAGTGTTCATTAATCGGTTTCATTTTGAACCAAACCAATATGAAAACCAAAATACTCACACCTACTATTAAAAAGAAAGGCGAATGCCAGCCAAACTTATTGGCCAAATAAAGACCAACGGGAATACCCAATACTTGACTTGCCGAAAATGCCATTTGGATAAATCCCATAACCCTACCTCGTACTTCGAAGCTGAATACGTCTGTTACAATGGCAAAAGTGATTGATGACATTACCCCACCGAATAAACCAGTAAAGATTCTTGCTGCAAATAATAATTCGTAATTGGGAGCCAATGCACAGAATAGTGTCCCGATTATAAAGCCTCCATAAAAGAAGAGCAATAACGTTTTTCTGTCGAATTTATCTGAGAAACCTGCTGTGAGTAAACCAGAGACGCCGGCACTAATCGCGTAAGCAGAAACTACTGCTCCAAACTGTGATGAATTGATTTCAAGTACTCTCATTAATTGCGCTCCTAGCGGAGAAATCACCATAAAATCCAGTACAATTGAGAATTGTAAAATGGTTAAAACAGCAATTAGGAGTACTTCATAGCCAGTTAATTTTCTTTTTTCCATGATGTTAGTTATCAGGAAACCCATAGCTAGATTTCCTCAATATTCTGTTTAGTTAAATTCAAATTTCGATCGCCAAATGTACGCTTTCAAGCTTACAATAAAGTGAATACGAGCCAATCTTTTCAGGCATTTGGAGGAAATAGGAAAATTAAAAATTTAGCTCATTTTAGAAATCTAGTTGCTGAATTGAACATAACCCGCTAAAGCCTTATAATTGCTGCTTAATCCGGCATTTATGAAACATTTTTTACTAATTCTAACAACTTTACTTCTCCATCTTCACACATCGTTTGCTCAAGTAGATTTAGCCTATCGCTTTAAAATTGAGCCAAATGTGATGCATACCACTCTGACTTATACACCTATTGCAACTGACAGCACAGTTTTTAAATATGGCAATGAGTTTTATGGCGGCATGAAAGATTTAATGAAAAGCATGGTAAATCTCGAATCAACAGTAACTTATAAAATTGATTCTACAAGTAGCCATGTCACTTTTTATCACCCAAAAAATAAGTCTTTCGAGATCAAGTATGATATAATTGATACCCACACTCCCGAGCAACGAGTAGTTGGGGAAATGTTTAGGCCAATTATTACTGATAACTATTTCTTTTCACTCTCGCATACACTTTTTCTCAAACCTGAAACAGACAAAGAAAATAAGGACATAAGCATGTCTGTAACTTTAGAAAAGAAACCAGCTTTTCCGATGTATTTTAGTATTGACCCAGAAATGAAACCGGGGAAAGCTGTCAATCTCACATTAGAAGAAGGTATGAACGCACTGGCTTGTGGAGCAACTGATCTACACATAGAAACCAGAGAATTGGATGGTATAAAAAACTATATCGTACTAAGAATCAGAAAAGATAACAAATATAACCTTGATCGATTCATGAATTACTTTGATGCTTTTATACCTGCCATGAACGATTTTTGGGGGAATTTGGAAGGAGATTATTATTCTTTAATTGCCTCTCCCTTTCTCGATATAGATTACCACGATATTTCTGGAACAGCTTTTAACAATGGTTTCCATGTAAAATATTCTGGTGATACAATTTTGGCTAACAATGAGGTTGTAAGCACCATTTCGCATGAAATTATGCACCGATTTATTGGAGCTGGCACAGTTTCTCTCGGCACAGAACATCAATGGTTTGATGAAGGTTTTAACGATTATACTACTTGGTACCTTTTGGCAAAAAGTGGCATTACAACTCAAGAAGATTTTAAAAATTCTATTGAGCAAACCTATCAAGAATTGACTGATAATCCTGTAAATAATACACCAAATAGCGAAGTAATGAAGCGATTTTGGGAAGGTAAATATTATAAGCATTTGCCCTACCAAAGAGGAGCAATGTTTGCCGCTTACCTCGATAAAAGAATTACAGAATTGAGCAATGGCTCTAAATCTTTTCAGGATTTTATGCGCCGTTTAAAATCTACTTCTGAGCAAAAAGATGCACTTCTTACTGAGGATGACTTTATTACTGTAGCTGCTGAGTTTATACCGAAAGAAGAGATTACAGAAGCTTTAAACAGCTATATTATAAATGGTGAGTTAATACCAAAAGAAAAAGTTGTACATTAATGTGTACAACTTTTTGGAAATCTGATATGTAGGATATCTAGGGTATTGATTAATAAGGCATTATTTTTCATTCATGAATGTTAGAAGGAAATATCTCAGTTAAGGTTTTATTAGTTATTTTAACTAAAATACTGCCTCCTCACATCTATCTTATTTATCTATTATATTCTGTATTTCCTTGGTTGCTATCTCCACCTTTTAAGTCGTTGTTTTCTATAGACTTACCTTTTCTGCGGTTGTTGTTCATAGAAAGCTTACCGATTTTGTAAGAGAATGTAACCTTGAAATTAGTATTATACATGTAGTTGATGTTATCTTGATCAACCAATGGTGAAGAAACTTTTGTACGTCTTTTTAATGAAGAAGTAAGGAAGTTTTCAGCACCTATACCAATGCTACCTTTATCGTCTTTAAATGAGCGGTTGATACCTAAGCTGTACATGTAAAAGCCAGTTGAATGACCTTGTAATTGTACTTGGTTACCTCTAATGAAACCGAAGAACTGTGCAGCCCATTGGTCGTTAAATTTGTAGCTACCAAACATTCTACCACTAATTACAAAACCATCGTTTTTAGCATTGTAAATCGGGTTGTCAACATTGTTGGTTAAAACTGCATAGTATGCATCTATACCACCATTCACCATAAACTTCTCACCCACTTTCACGTTTGAGAAAAGGCTTACTCCATAAGCATCTTCTTCACCAATGTTTTGGTAAGTAGTATAAACTGTATCTACACCTCTAGACTCTCTTACTGCTTGAATTGATCCATTTGTGTTTCTCATGAAAGCACTTATGTTCAAAGACATACCTTTTTTGTAAGTACTCAAAGCAACTTCGAAGTTGTTTGTGTATTCTGGTGCAAGTTCTGGATTACCCTGTGTAATACTCAATGGATTTGAACCTTGAATGTTTGGGTTTAAGTACTCTAATGAAGGTCTTTGTATCCTTCTGTTGTAAGCAAATTTGATAGTTTTTCCTCCTCCAAATTTCTTGGAAAGATTGACACTAGGAACTAATACACCATAATCAGGAATGTCTAAGCCTACTTCGTTCTGAAATTCAGCATCGATTGTAGTATGCTCATATCTAACACCCGCTTTAATACTGTATTTCTTTAAGAATTCGGCAGTGTAAGACACATAACCTGCAGTAATATTTTGTGTGTAGTCAAACTGATTAGATAGTGTATTATTTCCAGTTTCTGTATAGTTCTGGTCTTCAGAAGCATATAGGTATTGGTAATCTGAATTAACCAATCTATAAATGTTTTTACCACCAACTTCAAAGATCATTTTCTCACCAATTGGCTCCACATAATCTAATTGAACAGTGATTTCTTTGTTATAGCTATCGTTGATGTTTTTTGTACCACTTTCGAAAGCATAAGAATCAGTATCTAAGTTTTCGATCTGAAAGTCGTTTGTTCTATCATTTTGGCTATAAAGACCTAAGATGCTCAACTCTTTACCTTTCTCCTCGAAAGTTCTTAAGTAGTTTAGGTTGACATCGTATTGCTGTGATAGGTTTTTCATATCCACATTAGCAATACCATAGTCTGTTAATATACCATCTGAATATGTGTTTGTTTCACGCTCATCTTGTTTGTTTTTCATGTTGAATAAACCAAGACTAGCAGAAATACCTACCCAGTTATATTTGTTAATTTCGTGATCTACACCGAAGTTATATCTGCCAAAAAGCATACTGTTTCTGGTATCAGCAATTTGCTCAGTAGTAGAAAGCTCATTTAAATCTGTATCTCTTAAAGTTTGAGAGTTTTCAAACTTACCTTTTATATTATAACCATATCTACCAAAACCGCCTAGAGAAAATCCAGTACGACCTCTTCTTAAATTTCCTCTTAAACCAAGGTTAGAACCTCTGTTACCAGCACTTGAGCGCAGGTCTAAAGACATACCTTGTAAATTGTTTTTCTTAGTAATGATGTTGATGATACCACTAGTACCTTCTGCATCGTATCTTGCAGATGGTGAAGTAATTACCTCTACAGATTTAATCTGGTCAGCAGGAATTTGCTTTAAAGCATCACCAATGCTACTTGCAGAAATTGTAGAAGGTTTGTTATCTATTAAAACTGTAATGTTGCTGCTACCTCTTAAAGACACATTACCATCCAAATCAACAGATAGCAAAGGAACTCTTCTTAAAACATCAGCAGCATCGCCACCAGCAGTAGTTTGGTCTTGCTCAGCATTGTAAACCAAACGGTCAACTTTTTCTTCAACTAGTTCTTTTTCTCCTTCAATTACTACTTCGTCAAGCTCAGTAGAACCACTTTCTAAACTTACAGTTCCCAAATCGTAAGACTCACCTTTACCGGTGATTACCATTGGTTTAGTTGTAATTGGAGCGTATCCAATAAATGAGATAGTAACAGTATAAGTACCAGATGGAATAGATTTAAGTGTGAATGTACCATTATCGGCAGCGACAGTACCGTTTTTCATTGTTCCTGAGGCATCCATAAGAGCCACAGTTGCATAGGGAATCACTTCGTTGTTAGTAGCATCAACTACTTTTCCGGTGATTTTGCCATACCCTACTTCGTTTTCTTGTTTTTTATTTGGCGGCCCACCATATTGTTGCGCATAAATCGGTTGTACAGCTAGGAATAAGATTAATAGGGCGATTTGTTTCATTTTTGGTAAATTAATTTTAAGTCTTTCAAAATTCCTATATATTGTAAATAGCCCCAAAAAGAATAGATGTTTGCACATCGAATGTCTTCCAAAGTGGCTTTAGAGTCGATGAAATCTCAAATCAATCGACGAGTGCTTTTTAATAGAGGGCACTTGCTGATTCGTAGATGTGAACAGGGCATTAGTAGATTATCACAAGCTATTACATATAAGTAAATTATCATTGTGGTTATTTATCCATTATGGACAGTATCGAAGAAATAACCTGGACCAGTAGAATACACTGGAAAGAAATTTTAACCGTAACCATTCTGTGGTTTCTGGTTTGTTTGCTATCTCCATTAGTTTGGAATGTAGACTTTCCTAATGCCTTCTGGGCTAAACAAGCCATTTTTGCTACTATGCTTGTAACAGTGTACTTGTTCAATAAGATTGTGCTTGTGCCTAAAGTATTGCTGCCAAAAGGTATGTTTACTTATACTATGTATGTATTGGTTTTGTCTTTTATCACGCTCATGTTGCTAAGATCGGTAGAACATGGATTAGAGCTACCACGCATTATGCACGAATTTTTTAAACCAGATAAACCTTACAAAAAAGGCAGTTGGTTTAGATTCGATTTTCAAGGCTTGCTATTCATCTTATTATCTTTCGGTATTAGTACTATTTTAATTCTTTTAGATAAAGAGCAGCATAATGCGATAAAAAGAGAAGAACTTGAAAAGCAAAAAGTTAGCAACGAACTATCATTTTTAAAGACACAAATCAATCCTCATTTCTTCTTTAACACATTAAACAGCATCTATTCGCTTACAAATTTTGATATTGAGCGAGCCCAAGAAGCGATCCACACCCTGTCATCTATGATGCGACATGTATTGTACGACTCTCAGAAAGATGTACTTCCTCTGCAAAAAGAAATCATGTTTATTGAAAATTATATTCAGTTGATGAAGCTGCGTCTTCCTAAAAAAGTGGAGGTGAACTACGAAGATATTACCAAAGGAGCCAATGCGCTTATAGCACCTATGATTATATTACCTTTTGTTGAAAATGCCTTTAAACATGGTGTGAGCTCACAATATCCTTCGGTTATAAACATAAAAATTGATTATCAGAGTCCAAATTTCCATCTTTTTGTAGAAAACAATGTTTTTGAGCATGCAAATAAAAGCCTCGACGAGAGTGGAATTGGTCTGATAAACACCAAACGTAGGCTGGCTCTTATTTATCCTGACAAGCATAACTTAAAGGTTGATAAATCGGCTGAAAGATTTGTTGTTGATTTAAAGATAAACCTGTCATGAACCTGAAATGTATTGCCATAGATGATGAACCTCTAGCACTTGAATTAGTAAATGCTTTTATCGAGAAAACTCCATTTCTTGAAAAAATTGGTCTTTATGATAATGCGCTAACTGCTTTACAAAGCATGCAACAAAACGAAATTGACCTTATTTTTTTAGATATAGAAATGAGTGATCTTTCGGGGATTGAAATGGCAAGAATTCTAAACGACAGACCTAAAAAACCACTAATAATCTTTACAACTGCCTTCGATCAGTTTGCCATTGAAGGTTACAAACTCGATGTGATTGACTATTTACTCAAACCATTTAATTACAATGAGTTTTTGCGTGCTGCCATGAAGGCCAAATCGCATAGTGAGATGTTAAAGCAGCCAAAAGAAGTTTCTGCGGAAGCGGATATCGATTATATCTTTTTAAAAGTTGAATACCAACTGGTTAAGGTAATGCTAAAAGACATCAATTACATAGAAGGCTACAAAGACTATGTAAGAGTACATGTTACCACAGATAAATACCCAATTTTATCTTTATCGAGCTTAAAAAGTTTAGAAGATCGATTGCCTGCCAAAAAATTCTTTAGAATACACCGCTCGTACATTGTTTCTATAGACAAAATTAAAGCAGTAACAAAAACCTCAGTACAGATAGAAGATAAAAACCTCACCATATCAGAAAACTACAGAAAGGAATTTCACGACTTTATAAAAAGTGGGTATTGAATTTTAATGATCAACTATTCTCCGGCTATAAATGCTGGTACTTCTGGGTTTAACTTAAGTAGGTTTTTGTTTGTGCCTTTGCTCATCACCCACCTTTCGAGCCAAGAAATACCCCAAGGTCCATATTTGGTGATTGGTTCCGAATACGCTTTATCTTTCAATACCTCAGTTTGAGAGATAAATAGATAATCTCTTTTTTCAAAAATTTTGATGATGTCTGCCAAATAATCTGCATTGAGCTTATTGGCATGTATGAGTAAGGTTTGAGCAATTTGTCTTTTAAAGGTCTTTTCTGAAAGCATTTCGTAGTAATCTATCTTCTTTTTGGTGTGTTCTAGATAAGCATTTGCCACTTTTTCCATTTCATCTTTATCTTCTTTTAAAAGTGCCTGTTCATACTTTTGGGCAAATAGATAATCTTGATTGTCGATGGTGACTGGTGAGGCAATGTAATGATGCTCTTTTAGAAATTGAGTGAGCGAATCTGCGGCATCTTTGGTTTTGCCAATATTCAAAAATGGATGCCTAAAATATTTATATTCAGTATTATACTTTTTTGCCAGTTCTTTGTCGATTTTTTCCCCTTCAATAATATTATCTGTAAAAGCAATAAAACTGGTATTGTGATAACTGAGGTGAGAATAGGTATGATTGCCCAATTCGAGCCCATCTTTTAGCCAAGTTTCTAACAGATTAACTTCTTCTTGAGATACATTCCCGTTTTCGTACAGCTTAACTTCATTTACAAAGCCTATTGCCGGAACACGATTCTTTTTGAGTGTTTTTACAATGTTTTTGGTTAGTTCCAACTTATACTCTTCGCTAGCAACATGGTAGACAACAGTCGGTAAATCGTCTATAGTTACACATACCTTTTTTATTTGCGCATGTAAAAATGTGTTCGCAAAAAATAGTAGTAGGCAAAAAGTATAAAGCTTCTTCATCGTATCTTTAATCTAATTCGGTTTTAAATATAAGAGTTTAGATGTAAGAAGGTTTTATAATGCTTCAAAATCAAGTCTGAAAAGGTTTTATCATTTTCTATAAAATCTATCTATAGTCTTCAAAAAAACAAGGGTAGCAAGAAGCTACCCCATTTCAATCACTCATTACCACGTTCGTTGTTCCATAAACCGATCAACATCTGAGCGGGTAAGAGGTACATCCGAAGCGTTAATCTTAATCCACTTTATAAATTCATCTTTTATCTTGTCATTCCACTGGCTATCGATCTCACCTGTGGTAAATGTTCCTTCTCTGAGCATGGCATGCCCGAACTTATCTTTTAACACAATGAACTCAGCAGTGGCAATCACTTTCTCAGCCAAATGGGCAGGGATAAAAATTACACCAGCTCTTTTAGCCAACACCAAATCGCCCGGCAATACTACCGATTGCCCAATTCTAATAGGTTTATTTAAACCTGTAAGCACCATGTCTTGCAAAAAGGAAGGATGCCAATCGCGCACAAAGGCATTAAACCCTTCAATTTCCGATAGGCCATCCATATCTCTTGCAGAGCCATCGAAAACAACTCCATTTTCTGATTTAGAATAGATCGAGTTACCCAGATTACTGCCAATTAGAGTACCGCCAGCAATCTTTCCGAAGCCATCTGCTACATAAACATCACCTTTGCTTAACTCATCTATCGGCCAAGCATTGGTGTCTCCTATTCTACCATCTTCTTTTCCCTTGGCTTTGATGTTTTCTACTAAATCTGGGCGACTTGGCATAAATTGCGCTGTTAATGCACGACCTGCCACTACATTATCGTCTATTGTTTTCCAGCCGCCTTCGTATTGGTTGGTATAGCCCTCGTTCTTTAAAATCGTCCAAACATCTTCTACAGAAACTTTCTTTGCGCGCTCAATTAAACTTTCTGGAATTTTAGGTCTGCCATCTGCAAACCTCTCCCCTTTCCATACTGATGTTAGGTAGCATAATTCTTCGCTCGAAATGGTTTGAGCTTGTACATATTGTACAAATAGAATTGCTGGTAAAATCAGCTTCAATATGTTTTTATATCTCACTTTTATCCTTTTAAAATTCACTAATTATTCCATCGTCCACGATTGTTTCGATATACCATTCAGGTCATAAACTATCTCTCCTGCTCTAATGGTAAGCTCACAAACCAGTTTTTTATCTCCTTGCATTTTGTATCCAGAAGAGTCTACAAAGCCGAAGTTTCCTTTTTCTAATTTGAAAACTGCAATGTCTGCTACTGTTCCAACTGATAAGTGCCCGATGTCTTTTTTCTGAATTACTTGTGCAGATTTCCAGCTAGAAGCATTTATTACTTCTGGTAAAATCATCCCCAGATTTAAAAATTTAGACATCACGTTGAGTAAATCTTTCATTCCGGCATTCATACTGCCAGTATGCAAATCTGTGCTGATGGTGTTAGGAAAGAAACCATTTTGAGTCGCCGGTACAGCTTGGCTATAAGCAAAGCTCCCTCCACCATGACCAACATCGAAAATCACTCCTTTCTCTTGCGCTTCTTTTACAAACTGCATCACTTCTCCATTGGCATCTACAATAGGCATTCTACCAGATACATTGGCATAAGCATGTGTGAAAATATCGCCAGATCTTAAGCGATTAATTAGCAAATCGGCTAGAGACAAAGGTGGAATATTACCACCAAAATCGATCATTACAGGAATTCTAGCTCTCTTGGCAGCATCTAATGCTCTGTCTACCGGAGTCCATTCGCTACCAGAATAGTGCGCTACTTTTACACCCACAACTTCTTTATGCTGTAAGGCTACTAGTGCAGTCATTTTAGAATCCATATCATTGATGTTTTGCTCATATGGATGCCCGCGCATACCTTCTCCCACAATGTTTAGAAATGCATAAACTCTTGTTTTAGAATTATTAATTACCTGAGTTTTAAAAACAGGAAAGTTTTTCCAACCTGCTCCACCTGCATCTACCACCGCAGTAATTCCACATCTAAAAGTGAATCCATCTGGTGGAAGTGCCTCCAAACCATTACTGAGATAATGATTAGGTTCCGTTCCGAAAAAGTTATGAGAATGCAAATCGATTAATCCGGGAGTAATTATCAAACCTTCTGCAAGAATGACTTTATCAGCCAGATTTTGATCTATGTGCTTGGCTACTTTCGCAATGGTATCGCCAGAGATGGCAATGTCCATTATTCCATCTATATTATTTTTAGGATCGATAACTCGACCTCCTTTAATAAGTGTAGTATATTGTTGTGCTGTAAGCTGGCCATAGCAAAAAATAGACAAAAGAATAATATAGATATATTTCCTTTGAAACATAATGCCTGAAATTTTATATGAAAGAAAAGGAAGCCGGATTGGCTTCCCTAAAGAAATTATAAATGATTAAACTGAAGCTTTTGTTAATGCTTCGCCCAATCTTTTAGCAACGATGCGCTCCTGACCTGGAACCAACATCCACGTTGTTATACTCACAGAATTTTCTCCACCACCAGCAATCTCAATTGAAGGATGACCATTTCTCAATTCTTCTTTTACACCATCACCAGAGATTTTTACTTTGTTGGTTTCCCAAGAAATGTTTAATGTAGGTACATGGTTGGCAATTGGTGGCACATCCACTGTAGATTTTAATCCATCGATATCTTTTACTGCACTTTGAATATGAGCAATTTGATTTTCCCACATTTTCCACTCTTGCTCGTGGTCTTTAGAAAGATAGTATTCTAAAGCAGCAAGTATACCCAAAATCTCCTCTTTGTTTACCTTCATACCTCTTCCAACTGTATTACCTCTTGGAGCAGCGCTTAATCTGGCAGCAGCTACATATTCTTTTTTACCTAGTAGTAAGCCGGCACTTTGAGGACCACGCAAACCTTTACCACCTGAAAAACATACCAGATCAAAACCCATTTGTGTGTATTTCCAGAGGTTTTCAACTGGTGGCACATCTGCAGCACAGTCGTTCATTGTCGGAATGTTGTGTTTCTTAGCGATCTTCACAAACTCTTCTACCTGAATTTTACCATCGAAGTTATTCGCATTCACAAAGAACATCATCGCAGTTTCTTTGTTGATTGCTTTTTCTAATTCGGCAGCAGTTTCAACAAAAATCACGTTTACTCCACAGTTTTTTAAAGCATGTGCATATGGGATGTCATGCGCTTTTTGCATGATTACTTCGGTTTTCATGCCAGTGCCTTTTAAATGCGGAAGTTGGCCTGCTTTTACCTCATCCATACCAGTTAAAACTCCCGCAGTACCTAAAGTAATTGCCGATGCCGCACCTGAAGTAACTGTTGCCGCTTCGCATTTTACTAATGATGCGATTCTTTCGCCAACCTTATCTTGTAGGTCATCTAAAATCACATAATCTTGGGTAGCGTACATAATTGCTTCTTTTACTTCGTCGAGCATCAAAGACCCAGTCATAGAAGTATAAGTCCCGGCTGCGTTAATAAAAGTACGTACCCCTAACTCTTTAAAATAATCGCGAGCCGGACTTAGTAAACTTTTAGCTTGTAATGGACCTGTAACCAATGTAGTTACACCTCCCACCAATGGTAAAGCGGTGAGATGCTTTAATATTTCTCTTCTTTTAAACATTATGATTTTAATTTTTTTGACAATAAAAGACTAGCCTGCAAACCAATTACATGGTTTCAGTATCCCAATTCTATAAAGTGGTTTGCAGGTGTTTTTAAATGATTAGTAAATGTGCTTTTTAGACAGCAGCAATGCAATCAATTTCTACCAAAGAATCTCCGGGAACACCTCCGTAAACAGCAACTGTTGTACGCACTGGAGGCTTATCTCCGAATCTTCCTCTATATTCTTCATTCATTGCATGGTAATCGCTCAAATCATGCAGGTAAACATTCACTTTTACCACTTTCTCCATAGACGAACCTGCTTTTTTCAATTCAGCTTCAAGTTCATCTAACACATGTTTTGTATGAGCTTTTACATCACCTTCAAAATGAGCTCCTTTGCCAGCGATAAATACAAATCCGCCGTGTTTAACTGCACTCGAAAACAATGGAACTTCATCGTTTTTAACTACTCCATAAACTTGTTTTTCACCATTGTTCTCTTCCAGTTTTTCGGCATTTGCAGAAGTTGCTATTCCAAGACCTGCTAAGCTTGCTAGGGAAGCACCAATTTTTTTTATAAGTGATCTGCGTTCTGATTTCATTTGTAATTGCATGAATTAAATAATAATTGTATTGTAAATTGTAAGATTAAAAGGTGGTTGGATGCTTTATTCAGCATCCCACCAAACTCTGGCAGTAAAGTCGTTACCGCCAATTCTATTAACTGCTTCAGCCCAGTTGGTTGCATTTAATGTCTCTTCGTCTGGCGGATAGATTAACCTTCTTGGAATGGTACCATTGGTAATATTACCTGGAACACTTACAGGTGTTAAAAGTGGATAACCTGATCTTCTCCAGTTTGAATAAATCTCTGTTTCGTCTGGGAAAAGCGACACCCAATACTGTGTGTTAATTTGCTCCAACTTCTCTTCTGTTGTACCAGTTGAAAAAGGATTTTGTGCTAGGTAAGCATTAATTTTACTATCAGAGATATATCCTGCTGATGCATCGTACAAAGACCAATTTCTCATAGAAGCACTCACTGCATTTTCGTATGCATCTTCTGCTGAGATTGTACTACTCCAACCTTTTACTGCAGCTTCTGCAAGCAATAAGTTGGTTTCTGCATTGGTAATTACCAAAAATGGAGATTCGTAATTTAATAAGGTATTAGGATTTGGTTCTGAATAAGAGCCATAGTTTTCCGGAGCACTACCACCAATAAGACCGTTTGGCATACCAGATTGAATAGCCGCTGAAGTATCTGCCACTCCATTTACCCAAACAATTGACAAAACATTTAATCTTGGATCGTTGGTTTCTTTTAAGTATGAGATAAAAGTTTCTGCTAATTTGCCACCCTCTTTGTTACTTACTCCGTCACCAGTTCCGTAATCGTTGCTCAATAAACCATAAGCAACCGGATTGTAATTAAATGTTTGCGGACCATCAGTGTAAGGAATTGATGCAACATCGGCATCGTCCATAATTACTCCACCAGCAATTGCTTTTTGTACCCAAGTTTGAGACGTTGCAGCATCCACTTTAGATAACCTTGAACCTAATCTCAGCATAAGAGAATAAGCAAACTTTCTCCACTGAACAGTATTACCACTGTAGATTAAATCTGCATCACCAAAAGAAGCTTTAGAATCATCTAGTGCAAGTACCGCTTCTTCTAGTTCACTTAACAAGTCAGTGTAAATAGAACTTTGCTCATCGTACTTTGGCGTATAGATAGTACTTGTATAACCCATTGCTGCCTCAGAATATGGAATATCTCCATATAAATCTGTGATTTTATGCATAACATACACCTTCCAAATTCTAGCAATAGAAAGTAAATTAACTTGTTCTGGGTCTTCTTCAACGGCTTTAATTACTTCAGCAATCTCATTAACTGCATTCGGGAAAATACCATTGAAATAATCGTAAGGATAGCCTCCTTGAGACCAAGTATATCTGTCTCCTAAACTCGGAACATCTTTGTATGTAGCGAAATGCTGCATAAATCCACCCGCACAAATTACATTGGTTGCATAGTACTGGCAATCAATCGCATCTAACTGTGCTTTAGTAAAAATATACTCGGCAGTGGGTTCATTTACTGCGTCTGGGTTATTGTTTAGTTCTTCAAAACCTTCGTCACAAGACTGAAGCCCGATGAAGAGAACAGCCAAAAGACTATATATAATTTTAAATAGATTTTTCATTTTAGTTATCCTTTGAAGTGTGGATTAATTAAAATTTAACTTTCAAGTTGAAACCGAAGCTGCGTGTACGAGGCAATGCAAAAGATTCGAAACCTTGAGCATTTCCGTTGGTGTGGCTAGTTTCTGGATCGAAGTTTTCAGTTTTACGATAAAGGATAGCCAGATTTCGTGCAACAAAAGACAATGAAGCAGATTGAATTTTAGCAGCCTTTAAAAACTCTTTAGGGATATTATATCCTAAAATTACTTGGCGTAATTTGACAAAACTTCCATCAAAAGTGTTGAGTACAGAGTAGTTTTTCTGATTATCATAATACAATCTGAATGCATCAGAATCGTAGTCGATGTGGCTTGTATATGGATTCCCTTCTTCATCAACACCTTCTAAATCAAGACCATTTTCTCTGCCTTCCAACGTGTTTTCAAGTAATCCGAAACGCATGGCATAAGTGTTCATTACAGAGAATACTTTGTTGCCAAATTTGCCATCTAGCAATACGCTAAGTGATAATCTTTTATAATTGAATGTATTGGTTAAACCCATTGTAAGCGGAGGCACACCTTGACCTAACTCAACCAGTTCTGATCTTACCGGATAACCTGATGTAGAGTTGAAAACGATATCGCCATTATCATTTCTGAGCATATCGTAACCCTTAATAATTCCGTAAGGTCTTCCAATATCATTATAAACACCTGCCCAACCACCAACACTACTAGACATTTGGATGGTATTTAAACCTTCTGCCAATTTGGTGATTTCACTTTGGTTATAGGCAAAATTGTAGCTCACATCCCAAATAAATCCTTTTGCATTTACTGGTGTAGCAGTTAATAATACCTCAATACCTTTGTTTTGAAGCTCACCAACATTTAGCTGTGCATAGTTGTAACCAGATGTAATTGGAATAGCCGTATTTACGATGTCATCAGTAGTTTTTCTATTGTAGTAAGCGACATCGAAACCAAGTGCTCCATTAAACAATTTACCTTCTAAACCTAATTCGTAAGTCGTTGAAGTTAAAGGCCTTAAGTTAGGATCGGTGATGGTACCAGAAGTTACATTTTGCAATGCTTGACCAGCATGCCCACCTTGAACCATACTATAAGTTAAATTCACTGCATAAGGGTCTGGAATAGCTCCACCAACTTGTGCCCAAGAACCTCTCACTTTTGCATAGCTGATAGCACTTGGTAATTCAAAAGCCTCAGAAAGCACTAAGCTACCTCCTATTGATGGATAGAAAATGGTGTTGTTATCTAAACTTAAAGTAGAAAACCAATCTTGGCGACCTGTAATGCTTAAGTATGCAATACCTTTATAATCTAAATCTAATGAACCAAATACTGAGTTAGTTTCAGTTTTTTGATAATTAGGTGTATTGGTAATAGAAGTTAGGTTGGTATAGCTGTAGAAATATGGCAAGATAAATTGAGTACCGTCTATGCTCGTTTCATCTTGAGTAAAAATACGCTTGTTAGCACCTACCATCAATGTTGCATCAATCACATTGTTAAAAGATTTGTGGTAGTTAAGGTTTGCCATTGCGTTGGTCTCAGAAACAACAGACTTTAAGCCGTGGTATTCACCAGAACCAGGGATAGCCAAATACTGTGTACCTGTAGGAATAATACCTACAAAATTGAAATTGTAGAAATCTTGGCTAACTGTTCCTTTTACATATAAATCATCCAAAATATCGTACTTCACGCTCGTCATCCCGATGAATCTGTTCTTCTCATCTTTAGTCTGATATCTGTTGATGATGAAGTAAGGATTGGTAGCATAAGGAGTTTCGTTCCAAACAAACTCGTCTCCGTTTTCTAAATAACCAGGTGAAAGTTGCGTCGCATTTACAGTGTTAGCAAGCATTAATATCCAGTTCGGGTTACCGTTTGCATCGCCTGCCATGGTTCTGTTGTTCACTTTTTCCAAATTGTATTGGGCAGACGCTTCAACAGTTATTTTCTCACCGATTTGACCACTTAGACTTAGGTTAGCAATTTTCTTATTTAATGAAGAGTTCGGCAAGATACCTTCATTATCCATATTGGAAACAGAAAGTCTGTAGTTTAAATCTTCAGAACCTCCTGTTAACGCTATGGTGTTAGTAAAAGTAGTACCTGTGCGGTAAAACTCCTTAATATTATCTTTTACATTTACTGCTGAGTACGGGTGCATTTCTCCATCTAAAGACATATAGTCTTGACCATCAATTTTAGCTCCCCAAGAGTGTCTACCCCAACTGATAGCTTCTGCTTGTGTAGTTGGTTTTCTACCTAGTTTACCATGTCCGTATTCATACTGGAATTTTTGTGGGAAGATCGCAGGTGTTTCAAAAGTAAATGTAGAGTTATATTCTACGCCTATACCTTGTCTTGCTGCACCTTTTTTAGTGGTGATAAGAATAACACCGTTGGCAGCTCTCGCTCCGTAAAGTGCGGCAGCAGTTCCACCTTTTAGTACACTTATACTTTCAATATCATCTGGGTTAATACCTGAAATACCATCACCACGGTCGATATTAAGACCACCACCATTCGCAGATGGACTACCACCAGGATTGCTGTTATCTATCGGCATACCATTTACCACGTACAAAGGCTGGTTATTACCATTTAAAGAACCATTACCTCTAATAATTACCCTACTCGAACCACCAGGGCCAGTAGAAAGTCCAGTGGCGTTTACACCAGCAATTTTACCAGTAAGTGCGTTTGCTACATTTATTTCTCTGGCTTGCGTAAACTCCTCACCTTTCACCTCTGTAACTGAATAAGCCAAAGCACTTTTAGATTTCTCAATACCCAAAGCCGTTACTACAATTTCGTTGAGTGTTTGGGCTTCAGATTCCATTACTACATCTATAACCGTTTGAGAACCAATTGCATACTCTTTAGCTTTATATCCAATAAATGAAAAAATAAGTGTACCATTTACATTCTCAGCAGGGATTGAAAGCGAATAGCTACCATAAATATCTGTAGTAGTTCCCAGCTTTGTACCTTTCAATAAAACGTTAACTCCGGGCAGCGACTGACCGTCTGCACCGTCCGTCACTTTACCGGTGATAACGAGTTGCTGGTTGTCTTCAATTATTAATTCATCAACAGTTGGGTATTTATTTTTATCATCTAAATCAACATAGATGTTTCCATTTATTCTTTTAAATCTTAAGCCCGATTTTCTGGCTATTTCACTTAAAATATCTCCTAATGACTGCTGCTGGGCATTTATTGTAATTCTATCTTTATCTTCTATAATACTCTTATAATATGAAAACTTAAATGAAGTATTAGTCTCAATTTTATTAAAAACATCTGCCAGTTGAGCGTCTTCTTCTATCAGTGTTAAATAAATTTCATTGAGGCTTGCACTCTGGCCATTGCCATCGTTTGCAAGCATTACTCCTGTAAGTGCCAATTGTATTATTATGCCATAAAATACAAACCGGGACATCCTTAAAATTTGTTTAAGTAAATACTTATTCATAATATTAAATGATTTTTGAAATAGAAAATCTATTCCTGTGTGAGGGGAGACGGCAAATCAGATCCTCACCAGGTTTTTAGTAAGTCGGCAAAAGAAAGGAGTCAACTATAAAGCCGATGACCTTATAACTGGTTTCAATAATAGAAAGTCCCTCACTTTTTGGTAAGCACTAGGATAAGTAACGTTACTTTCTTGTGGTGTCTATTGGATGTTAATGGCTGAAATAAATGAATATTTCTATGTATTATGGTTAATATTATTCTTTGTTGTAAATGTAAAGCTTCCCTTCTTTCCACTCATATCTAAATCTGGAAGCATAACTTAAACCTACCAGTACAGACTCTAAAGACTCATTCTCATACCTACCCATGTAGTTCTTTCTGTCTGGTGTATAGTTTACATTGATAATTTCTACTCCGTACCAATCTGAAAGTGCTTTAATCACATCTTCAAAAGCGGCATTGTCTATAATAAGCACTCCATCTTTCCAAGCAAATTCTTTGTCCCAATTATCAATCTCTAAAGCTTCGTGCTTATTCGTTTCTTTGTCGTAAATCACCTTCTGCCCTTTTAGCAACTTTTCTTCATACACTCCTGCTTTACTCACTTTTACTATGCCTGTTGCCACAGCGACGTTTACATTGTTATTGTCTTTATAACCACTTACTTTAAAAGAAGTACCAAGTACCATTACTTCGTGATCTTCAGTTTTTACAATAAATGGTTTTCCGTTTTTTTCAACTTCAAAAAATGCTTCCCCTTGTAAAAAAATTACTCGTTCGTCTTGTGCATTAAAGTGTTTTGCAAATCGAATTGATGAAGACGAATTCAATATTACAGTTGATTTATCGGGTAAAGTAATAGTTTTCTTTCTTCCTTTATCGGTATTTTTCTCAACAAGTGCTACTTCTTCTTTTGTATTTGGAGTTGAATTCAATCCTTCATAATATTTCAGAAACACTACTGAAACTATAATTAATGGTAAAATTACAGCTACAAGCTTAAACCATTGTTTTTGCCAAAGGCGCAATTCACCCTGGTAAGTAACATTGTGCACACTGCTATTTTCATCTAAATTTAGATCTCTAAGAATAGATTCCCATTGGTCTGCTTTTAGATCACGAAAGATATCTAGCTTATGTGTTTCTTGTTCAAAATCTGCCCTGATGAATTCTTTTAATACTTTCTCGTTTTTATTTTTTGCAAGCCAATCAAACACCTTCTTCTTCTCGCTTTCGGTGCATTTTCCATCAAAAAACCTTTGCAACAAATCATTGATTTCTGAATTACTTTTGTCTTGCATATATTAAATTAGATTGTATTGAGTAGTGTTGTTAAGGTCTTGTACTATTATATATCCCATTTCTGCATAACGACCCCTATTGGGTTTCGAAAAAAATTTAAAAATTAATTGTAATTATCAACAATCATAATTTAAAAGAACACGTAATTTACTGACATTAAGATACTTACATACCATTCGATTAGCCGAAATATTTTTCTAATTTTTTGAAATAATTTTCTTTAGCATTGAAAATAAGCTGATCTAGACTATCAAAATTACTCATGCAACTTTATAGTTTAAGCAAAGCAGTGAATGATCAATTTCCATTTATTTCCGAAAGATTAACTTATAATTTCTAAAGTATTTATGGAAAGTTAAATCTTTTTCCTAACTTGGAATTTAAAGTGAATTATTAGCATAATTTCCATATGAGCAATAATGAAGTAGCTCTTTTAAAGGCAGGCGATCTTAAAGCCTTTAAACAAGTTTATGATACCAATTGGGATCGATTATTTAGAATTTCATTTAAATATTTACAAAACAGACAGGATGCTGAAGAAGCAGTTCATGATATATTTACGACCTTTTGGAGATACAGAAACAATTTAGATGCAAACCAAGGTATAAATGGCTATTTGCTAAAAATTGCTCAAACTACTTTACTCAAGATTGTTCGCAGAAAGAAGATTGAGTATGTTTCATACCCTCATGAAAATATTGCTACTACCAACCACACTGAAAATGAAGTAATCATTAGAAACTTCGAGGAATACTCTAGCAGCTTGATTGATGAACTTCCAGAAAAAAGGAAACTCATCTTTCAAATGAGTAGAGACCAAGGGATGAGTTATGATGAAATAGCTAAGCAACTGAATATTTCTAAAAAGACTGTGGAAAACCAAATGGTTTCTGCCTTAAAATTCTTAAGAAAGAAGTTGCATTCATCTATATTAATTAGCTTATTATTATTAGTATTTAAGTTTTAATTGAAATTTGCTTAAAACAAAAGTGACACCTTTTAAAGTGCCACTGTATTTATTAAGCCATTTCTTATTATTATATATATAGGTTTTTATCCAAATAGGCATTTCTAAATTTACCTTCAGGATCGTACTTTTTAGTAAGGTTTAAGAAATCTTCCATTTTCTCATATCTACTATGTAAAACCTCAGGGTTAAGTGTAAACAATTTCCCCCAATGCGATACTACTCCAAATGGAGCAAGCTCCTGCTCTATTACCGGAAGTAATTTGTTAACCTCTGGCCCATACGGCTTCCAAGTAAAGTGGAAAGCAATTACATCTTTTTTATAAGCCGGACTTAACCAAAGCTCATCGGCAGCAATACTGCGTATTTCAGAAATAAATAAATGTGGTGAAATTATAGCTTTCTTAGCTTCTATGGCTTTTAAAGCTTCTACTGCGTTTTCCATTGGTACAAAAAACTCAGATTGAAGTTCGTCTCCGCTACTTGGTGTAAAACCCATTTTAAAATGAGGCAATCTTTCGTACCAAGGTCCGGCAACACCCATTTGAGCTGTACAATTCTCTGCTGAAAGTTCAGTAATTGGATGCAAATCTTTGGTTGCTGCTTTTGCACCATAATAATCGTTGCCTAAATCTGCTAATCCATCAGTTACTTTGCGCTTTACCCAAACCTGACTCACTTTGTCATTCAACCAATCTGTGAACAAGCTCACACTGTAACCACCTGACATAATCGCTTCAAAATTCTCGATCGCAGAAGCCAGTGGCAATTCTTGAAAAACATCTTGTCGAACCTGATAAGTATCTTCAACTGCTAGAGTTACTCGGCTTATGATGCCTAAAGCACCAATATTTACTACCACCCCATTAAACTCCGGATCACCTTTAGCGAATTTTACCAATTCTCCATTTGGAGTAATTAATTCGAGACCCACAACAGCACTAGACAAATTGCCATTTTTAACTCCCGAACCATGCGTTGCAGTAGCGCAAGCACCAACAACAGAAATATGTGGCAAAGAGGCAAGATTATGCAAAGCAAAGCCTGCTTCA
>PBYL01000483.1 GCA_002729595.1 Thalassovita sp.
ATAGTGCTGTAAAGATATTGGCTTTCTCTGAGTGCTTCTTCTGCCAGTTTTCTTACTCTAATCTGATCTTTAAGCTTTTTATTGGCTTTTTCTAGCGCATCTACAGTTTCTCCCAAAGCAGAAGTTCTTTCTTCTACACGTTTTTCTAGCTCTACATTTAGCTTCTGTATTTCTTTAATGTAATTGATGTGCTCAATGCTGTATCGAATCGAGCGCTCAAGATCAAATGCATTGAAAGACCCTTTTACTAGGTAATCAAAAGCCCCGGCTTTCATGGCTCTTTCATCAGTCTCAATATCACCTTGTCCGGTTAATAAAATAAATGGGCCATTTACGCCTTCTTCTACAGATTCTTTAATTATTTGTAAGCCATCTTTTGCCCCCAACCGATAATCTACCAGATACACATCATGTGCATTTTTTAAAATCTCAGATTTTGCATCTTGATAGTTATCAATCCAGTCTATAATATATTCTCTTATTTTAATTTCTTCAATAATTTCCCTGGTGATGATGTAATCGTCTTCATCATCATCTATCAATAGGATTCGGGTCGCCATCAAAAAGTTTGTTCAAATTTTTAAAAAAAGCACCTTTATTAAGAAGGTGCTATAAGTTATATTTTGGGAAGTTCAACAATTTCGAACCAGTACTTGCCTAGTGTTTTCATAATGTCTACTAGTCCTTCAAATGTTACTGGTTTAGTAATAAAAGAGTTGATTCCTAAATTGTATGTTTTGAGAATATCTTCCTCAGCTCTTGAGGTTGTGAGTACAACTATTGGGATAGGTCTTAGCTTGGGTACTTCTTTAATTTCTTTAATGGCTTCTCGGCCATCTTTGCGAGGCATATTAAGATCAAGTAATATCAACCCGGGATTGGGATATTTCTTTTCATCTTCATACTTCCCTCTGTTTAGTAGATAGTCCATTAATTCTTCACCGTCTTCGACAAAATGTAGGTCGTTAGCCAACCGACTTTCTTCGAATGCATCTTGTGCGAGCATTCTGTCTTCTGGGTCGTCGTCGGCATATAAAATCACGATTGGTTTTGCGGTATCCTTCTCCATCTTAAAATTTACATTTATAACGTTAATTTTTTGCTAATTTCACAATAAATGTAGAGCCTTTGCCTATTTCGCTCTTAGCAGTTATATCACCATTATGTCTTTGAGCAATCTTTTTACAAATAGATAACCCAATACCAGAACCGGGATATTTTTTACCTTCTAGCCTTTGGAAGATGTTGAATATCTTATCTAGATATTTTTCATCAAAACCGATTCCGTTGTCTTCAAATGATATAACATAATGATTAGTCTGTTCTTCTGTATAGATTTTTATAATAGGATTTACATCTTCTTTCTTAAATTTAATTGCATTAGAAATCAGATTTTGAAACAACTGTCTTAATTGCGTTTCGTCTCCAGTTATAGTTGGTAAAGAATCAGACTCGATAGTAGCATTATTTTTTTCTATAGTAATTTCAAGATCGCCTAGAACATCTTCAAGCAATATATTTAAATCGATTTCCTTAAAAGGAAGTCCTTTGGTAGTTACTCGCGAATAAGTTAGTAAGTCTTGTATGAGCGTTTGCATTCTTTCTGCCGATTTAAGCATTCTGCTCATATAATCTTGTCCTCTTTCCGAAATGGTTTCGGCTTCGAGTTTTGCTAGTCTGTCACCAAAAGTTCTAATTTTTCTAAGCGGTTCTTGCAAATCGTGAGAAGCAACATAAGCGAAGTCTTCCAACTCTCTGTTACTTCTCTCTAAGTCAGATGCGTATCTTTTTAGTTTTGCACGACTGCTTTTTAATGCCAGTTCAGCAATTTTTCTTTTGGTTATATCTTCTGCGAAAATGATTAATCCACCAATTTCTCCAGAGTCATCTTTCCAAGGGTGTACTTCCCAACGGAGCCATTCTTGCGAGCCATCGTGGTTTATAATCAGATCGTTTTCGTTTCTAATAATCTCACCTTTTAAGCCTTTTTCGTACATTTCCATCCACTTCGACTGATGGTTAGGAAAAACCTCATTGTGTTTTTTACCAACCATTTCTTCGTGTAGGTCGCATTCAAATTCGCGTAACCAGTTTTCGCTTAGTAAAAGGTATTTGAGATTGGTGTCGGTCATGGCGACAGAAACAGGCGTGTTTTTTACGAAATAGCGCATGCGCTCTTCGCTTTTAATGAGTTTCTGTTCGGTGAGTTTTCTTTCTGTTATATTAATAATAAAGGCTATTGCTAGTAGTTTGCCTTCGTATTTGTGATAGCTTAAGCTCACTTCTACCGGAAACTCCGAGCCATCCTTTCGTAACGCATACAAATCCAAATCTTTCCCCATTGCTCTTTGTTTAGGAGCATGGAAATATTGATCACGGTATTCTATATGCTTTGTTTCGTATCTGGATGGAATAAGTGCCTCAAGTTTAAGCCCAACTAATTCTCCCTCTTCATAACCGAATGTTTTTGCTGCAGCGGGGTTTGCTGCTACAATTTGAGCTTTATCATTTACTAATATGATAGATTCGGCTGAAGAATTAAAAATGCCTAAAAAAACTTCAGGATTATTAAACATACTGGTCTTAAACTTTTTTGTAAATTAACATAAATTTTCCCTTAAAAGATAATGTCTTCATATTAATTTACGTGTAGTGACATTCAAAAAATAAAAATTCGTAAATACCCTAAATCTTAGTTTTTTTAGCTAAGCCTTATTTTAAGTTGAAGAAAATTAAATTTAAAATTTGAGGAGGCTAAAAATTTTTTTCAGGATAGATTCTTAGAAAATTTACTTCAAACTTATTTCTTTTTAGGTTAAAATTCTATGAATAAAACAAATTATGCTAAGTCTTTTATAAAGTCTGCTATAACTTTGTGCTTCATAACTGTGTTTAGCATCTGTTAGTGAAGAGTATTTTACATTGTAGTACTAAATACTAACTTTGTTTTCTACTGCTCAATAATCTTGACGATTTATAGCATTAATCTGCTTATAGAAAGATAAGGAAAATATTGAAATAAAGCATTAGAAAAGATGTATTGGCAGATGCAAATTAAACTTTCAAAAACTATTACAGTAGCATGAACTCTCAAACTCTGAATGATATATTTAAATATTGTGAAAGCCTTACTGCTTACAAAAGAAGAGAAACTGTTGAAGTAAAAATAGGTGATATACCTATGGGCAGTATGCATCCGATTAGGGTGCAGTCTATGACTACTGTAGATACAATGGATACGCTTGGTTCTGTAGAGCAAACCATTAGAATGGTAGAAGCAGGTTGCGAATATGTGAGAATTACAGCACCAAGTATTAAGGAAGCTAAAAACCTAGAGAACATTAAGCAAGAGCTTAGAAAGAGAGGTTACACAGTTCCACTAATTGCAGACATCCACTTTACCCCAAATGCTGCCGAGATGGCTGCAAGAATAATTGAAAAAGTAAGGGTAAACCCTGGAAATTACGCAGACAAAAAACGCTTTGAGCATATAGAATATACCGATTCTACCTATAATGAAGAGTTAGATAGAATTAGAGAAAGATTTACACCGCTAGTAAAGCTTTGTAAAGAGTATGGTACTGCCATGCGTATCGGTACAAACCATGGTTCTCTTTCAGATAGAATTATGAGTCGCTATGGCGATACACCGCTTGGTATGGTAGAGTCTGCTTTGGAGTTTTTAAGAATCTGTGAAGACTTAAATTATTATAATATCGCCATATCGATGAAATCTAGTAACCCACAAGTAATGGTGCAGGCTTACAGATTATTGGTGAATAAACTAGATGAAGAAGGCTTAAAGCCTTATCCGTTGCATTTAGGTGTAACAGAAGCAGGTGATGGTGAAGATGGAAGAATAAAATCGGCAGTGGGTATTGGTACTTTGCTAGAAGATGGTTTAGGTGATACAGTTCGTGTTTCTTTAACTGAAGAGCCAGAAGCAGAAGCTCCGGTAGCGGCTTCACTTATTAATCGCTATACACACAGAGCAGAAAAGGCAAAAGCAATATTACCACTTACAAAGGCACCTAAAAATCCTTTTGATTACGAAAAAAGAGAAAGTGCTGAGGTGCAAAATATCGGTGGAGCCAATGTGCCAAGAGTGGTAGCAGACTTAAGCCATTTAGAAGAAATTGATGTAAAAGACCTAAAAAGTGTTGGGCAGTTTTACTTACCTGAGCTTGATAAATGGTCGATGAATGACCAAGGTTGCGATTTTATCTATACTGGTAAAAACAAGTTAGGCTTTATGTTGCCTAATGGTGTAAAAGAAATAGTAGATGCAGACATTTGGCAGACGGTAGACGATCAAGCGAATATTTTACCATTGTTTACAGCAGATCAATTGGCTGATGTGAACCACGGTATTTGTCTGGCACATCCAAATCTCAACTTTGTATTGCTTAAAGCCAGCGACTTAAAAGGTGAATTATTGGTGCAAGTAAAAGAATTGCAAAACGCAGTAATTATCTTAGAAACGGATAATGAGCATGCGATGCCCGAAATGCGCAGAGCTTTTTACGAGCTATACCATAATAATATAAACATTCCTGTAATCATTAGAAGAGCATTTGATAATGTATCTGATGATGAGTTTCAACTTTATGCGTCAACCGATGTAGGTGCATTATTTGTAGATGGCTTTGGTGATGGTGTAATGTTGAGGTATGCTTCAGGTGCTGAGAAGGAAACACTTATAAATCAAGTAAAAATAAGTAACAGTACTGCTTTTGGTATTTTGCAAGCTACAAGAACGCGCATGACCAAAACGGAATATATATCTTGCCCATCTTGCGGAAGAACACTTTTCGATTTACAAGAAACTACAGCCATGATTAGAAAGCGTACCGACCACTTAAAAGGAGTGAAAATTGGTATTATGGGTTGTATTGTAAACGGACCGGGAGAAATGGCAGATGCTGACTACGGCTATGTTGGTTCTGGTAAGGGTAAAATTACTTTGTACCGCAGTAAAGAAGTTGTAAAAAGGAATGTGCCATCAGTTAATGCAGTAGACGAACTCATTGAATTAATCAAAGAAGACGGAAATTGGATTGATGTTTAATTCAATTGAAATATAATTTAAAGCATGCTACTTCTCTCTCTAAAAGACATACAAGCTTGTATAGATATGAAACAGGCAATTGCATTGATGAAAGATGCTTTTACCGAGCTTTCTACAGGAGAGGGAGAAGTGCCTGTTAGGCATGTTTTAAATAACAAATCTACCGAGACCACAGCTTTATTTATGCCTGCTTCTATGCCAGAAAACAAAAGTCTGGGCTTAAAAGTAGTAGGTATGAATCCTCAAAACCTCAATAAAAACCTACCTTTTATAAATGCAGTAATTCTGCTCTTAGATACAGAAACTGGCAAAACATTGGCTTTAATGGAAGCCAGTTGGATTACTGCATTGCGAACGGGTGCGGGTTCTGGCTTAGCAACAGATTATCTGGCGAGAAAAGATGCAGAAACAGTGGCAGTTTTTGGCGCAGGTGTGCAAGCAAGAACGCAACTAGAAGCTGTTTGTGCAGTAAGAAATATTGCTAAAGCTAAGGTGATTAACCGAACTCCTGATAAGGCAATAGCTTTTGCTGAGGAGATGGCAGAAAAACTGAATATTAATGTAGAGCCCGGAAATGTTGATGATTTAAAAGATGCTGATATTATTTGTACCGCTACTACTGCTTACGAGCCTTTGTTTCAACATCATCAATTAAAAGCAGGTGTGCATATAAATGCAGTAGGTGCATATTCACCCGAAATGTCTGAGGTACCAGTAGAAACCATTGCAGCTTCTAAATTAGTAATAGACCGCAAAGATGCTTGTTTGCACGAAGCGGGAGATGTGGTTAAAGCGATTAAAGCCGGATTGCTAACAGAAAGTGACTTAAACTGTGAGTTAGGAGAAATTGCAGCGGGAGAAAAAGTCGGTAGGACATACGACGAAGAAATTACTGTTTTTAAATCTGTTGGTAATGCTGCTCAAGATTTGGTAGTTGCCAGTTATATTTACCAAAAGGCATTAATGCTTAATCTAGGAACATCCTTCGAGTTCTGAAAATTCATCAATTTATCTTCATTTACATGACTTTTGTCATATAAAATCCCACATTTAGATGAGTGTATAAATCATCTTATTTAGAATTTTTCTTAATAAGAAATGCCCTCCATTAACCTTTGTTTAGTAAGCACTTGGGAGCTAAATTTGGTCGCATTTAAAGCGCTTAGATGCGTCAGATCGAGAATCTGAAATAAATTTTCAGTAATTGTTTTACAGTTATTCATTCAAGTTACAGAAATATAATTAATACATGAGTTGGTTTACTAAATCTTTATCAAGTTCGCTGGGGCGAAAATTGATTATGTCCTTAACCGGTTTGTTTCTTATTACATTCTTAGTAGTGCATATGATAGGAAACATGCAGCTATTAAAACTAGATGGAGGAGAGGCTTTCAACGTTTATGCTAAGTTTATGACTACTAATCCGTTGATTAAAACTACTTCTTACCTTCTATATGCCGGTATTATCATTCACATTATTTATTCTATTATTCTAACACGTCTTAATCGTAGTGCAAGACCAGTAAAATATGCCTACGAAAAAGCATCAACCAACAGTACTTGGGCTTCTAGAAACATGGGTTTACTAGGTTCAGTTATTTTAGTGTTTTTGGTTATCCACATGCGTTCTTTCTGGTTCGAAATGAAGTTTGGAGGTAGTATGCCAATGGTTGATTACGATGGTGTTGAATACAAAAACCTTTATGCTTTGGTGGTAGCAGCATTTTCACAATGGTGGTATACACTCATATATGTTGTAAGTATGGTGTTTTTAGGTTATCACCTGTCTCATGGTTTTGCTAGCGCATTCCAGACATTAGGCTTGAATCACGTTAAATACAATTCTTTCATTAAAAAATTCGGGATTGCCTTTGCAGTAATAATTCCTTTATTATTTGCGATTCAGCCAATTGTAATTTTTATCTGGAGTCAATCAGGTAAAATTGATGTCAGTGTTTACGAACAGATGATACAAATGGCTCAGCTTGGTCAATAATTTTATAAATTGATCAAACCAAAATTATAGACATCAGGTAATCATTAAGAATTCATTTTAAGACATATATATTTCACATTATGAAATTAGAAGGAAATATCCCTGAGGGCCCATTGGCTGAAAAGTGGACCAAACATAAATTTAATATGAAGCTGGTTAACCCGGCTAATAAAAGAAAATATGAAGTAATAGTTGTAGGTACAGGTTTGGCAGGAGCAGCAGCAGCGGCTTCTATGGCAGAACTTGGCTACAATGTAAAAGCATTTTGTTTTCAAGATAGTCCTAGAAGGGCACACAGTATTGCTGCACAGGGTGGTATCAATGCTGCAAAAAACTATCAAAACGATGGTGACAGTGTTTTCAGATTATTCTACGATACTATTAAAGGTGGTGACTACCGCTCAAGAGAGGCGAATGTATACAGACTTTCTGAGGTAAGTGTAGACATTATCGACCAAGCAGTAGCGCAAGGTGTACCGTTTGCTAGAGACTACGGAGGGTTATTATCTAACCGTTCTTTTGGTGGTGCTCAAGTATCGCGTACCTTCTACGCAAGAGGTCAAACAGGACAGCAGTTATTGTTAGGTGCTTACAGCGCACTTTCAAGACAAATTGCTTCTGGTAAAGTTAAAATGTACCCAAGAACTGAGATGTTGGATGTTGTGCTTATAGATGGAAAAGCGCAGGGTATTGTTACTAGAAACCTAATTACAGGTGAAATTGAATCTCACTCTGCAAATGCTGTATTGCTTTGTACTGGTGGTTACGGAAACGTATTCTATCTTTCTACAAACGCAATGGGAAGTAACGGTTCTGCAGCTTGGAGAGCACATAGAAAAGGAGCACTTTTCGCTAACCCTTGTTTCACTCAGATTCACCCAACTTGTATTCCGGTACACGGTGAGTATCAGTCTAAATTGACATTGATGTCTGAGTCTTTGAGAAATGATGGTAGAGTTTGGGTTCCAAAAACAATTGAAGATGCAAAAGCACTGCAAAGTGGTAAGAAAAAAGCATCTGATATTGCAGAAGCAG
>PBYL01000484.1 GCA_002729595.1 Thalassovita sp.
ACACTTCACTTTTAATACTATTACTGTTCTCACTTTTGTTTAAAAAATCTAATGAGAAGTTAAGACAGTTTGAAAGTATTTTTAAAGTATGCATTCTTGGAGTCACTTCTCCTTTTTCAATTCTTTGGATTGATCTCAAGCTTATATTTGAGATATCGGCTAGTTCTTTTTGAGTATAATTTAAATTAATCCTCTTCTCTTTTACGATTGTGGCTATCATTTTCTGCTTTTCTTTGTTCATCGTAAAAATATGTTATATGAGAAAATACTTGAGCGTCAATAAAGCGACATTTATACGACATTCGACGATTATAGCCAATATAGCACAGATGGAGGTAGAAATAAACCTAATTACCATACTAATCCAATATATACTCTGAACAGTCCTTTTATGCAGACTTATCCGTTTAACTCTCTTCAATAATTAGGAATCGCTATACCAAACTTCAAAGCTATCATTTGATACTTTGATTCATCACTCGAACTTGATGTATAAAAAATATTTTTTGCTATTCCAGAATAGACTAATTCAATGTTATTTGTAACATCTCCAGCCCCATTTTTTAGATTTATTCCTATTCCAAAATTCATCAGAACCAAATTATGTTTCGTTACAAATCCTTGTGAAATATTTTTTCTAAATCTATCTTCGTTATTTAGTGCCTCTTTAGCTTTTATTGTAGACTTTCCTAATACATAATCTAATGATGGACCTAGTCGCATAAAAAAATTTGCTTTCTTTCCTTTTTCTAACTGCAGTGAATATAATATTGGAATCTTTAAAGTGTGAACATAAATTTTTACATCAGTTTTACCATTATTATTGCCTGTATAATATTTATAAATATCTCCTATCTGGTTATAGCCAATTCCTAATGTAAGCCAATGTATTCCTTTCAAGTTTATAGAATTACTGATTTCAGCCATTGGAGAAAACATCATTCTACTATCATTATAATTGTCATCCAGTGATATATCACTACTACTATTTAGCCCTACACTGAATATTATTCTACTCTTTTTTATATTAATATCTTGAGCGAAAAGGTTCGAATATGTAAGAATTATATATAGAGATGCTATGATAAACTTTAAGAGTTTCATCTATTGTTTTTAATAAGTTAAATAATTAGAAAATGGTGTATTCTATACCAAGATTTAAATTGAAAAATTGACTTCCATTAAATTCTCTCTTAGCTAATCCAGTGAAGCATCTTAAACCTAAAGCCAATTTATTAGAAAGGTGAAATCCAGTTCCATATAATACTCCATAATCAACGAATTTTTTTGAGTATTTATAATCATTGTCAACATAATCTGTATAGTACTTATATTGATGATTTATTTTTTGGGACAGGATATATCCAAAATATCCCCCACCTTCTACAAAGAATCTGTTAGATAAATAATATCGAATTGTAATCGGGGTAGATATTGTTAACTCCGAAGTTTTTTCTTTCAAAAATACAGTGGCAAAGTTGTGATAACTTACCATATAAGATACTGTATTAGACCTATAAAATTTATTTTGCTCAAGCAGTAACTCAGGTTGCAGTTCTAGTCTATCAGTTATCCAGATATTGGCAAATGCACCGCCATAATAACCTAATGTCCATCCATTTTTTAAATCATTAAACCCACCTAGATACTTTGAAGAATTAGCTCCAGCTTTTATCCCAAATTTAGGAGCATATGTTTGACATTTAGATTCTGTACAAAACAGAATTACTATTACACTAGTAATTATAAATATTTTTCCCACTTTTCGATCTGTTTGCGCTATTAGTATTCTTAATACTAATTTTTTATGCTAGTTTTTTTGTTGGCCAAATATATATTCATACCCTAAATTGGCGGTAAGTTGTTTCTTAATAAATGTTTATAACCTAAATAATATCATCTCAAACAAGTAACCTTTTCCCTATCACATAATCAATTTAAAATCACTGAAATTTCGTAATAAACCCATTTTTTGTTTAATATTTAATTTATTTACTTAAACAAATAGATTTTTTTTTCTTATAAAATCCTTTCCAGATTCATTGTAGAGCTGTAATTGAAATTTACTTTTCAATATGCCCCAGATTCACAAAACATTTTGGTTAAGCATATTTTTAAGTAACCATGAAAAATAGATGTTTATACATACTTCCTTTTTTGCTTTCAGTAATTTTTGTTAGCTGCAACTCTAAAGACGAAAGCAATAAGACAAAAGAATATCCTGTATTGGAGCTTTCATCCAAAGAAATTACAGGATATAAGAATTTTCCAGCTAGAATAGAAGGTACTGTAGATATTGAAGTGCGTCCAAAAATTGCAGGTTTTTTGGAACAGATATATGTAGACGAAGGGCAATATGTTCACAGAAATCAAAAGCTTTTTAAACTAGAAGCCCGATCGCTACAAGGAGAAGTTGAAGCTGCTGCTTCATCTATCGAAGTTGCCAAAGCTAATGTTGCTACTTCTGAGGTGGAAGTTGAGAAGCTGTTGCCACTTGTGCAAGATAGTATAATTAGCTCTGTAAGATTGAAATCAGCTCAGGCAGAGCTTACTGCAGCCAGATCTGAACTCGATAAGGCAATAAGCAGCTATCAAGGTGTTAAAGAAAATATCAACTATCAGTATGTATATAGTGCCGTAGATGGAATAGTCGGAAGTATCCCTTACAGACAAGGAACACTTGTTGGTTCTGAGCAAAGTATGCCACTCACCACAGTAAGTAAAACAGATAGTGTATATGCCTATTTTTCTATGAATGAAAAAGAGTATTTATCTTTTCTTAGAAGTACGAAAGGTGATAATTTGTATGAAAAAATTAGAAACTTCCCTCATGTAAAACTGACGCTTGCGGACGGTTCTGAATATGAGATGGAAGGAATAATACAAACTACAACAGGGCAGATAGATCAACAAACTGGAACCGCAACTTTTAGAGCTGTTTTTCCAAATCCTAATTTATTGCTCAACAGTGGTAATAGCGGCATCATCAAAATCCCGAAAAAACTAGAAGATATAGTCTTAGTTCCATCTCAAGCTATAACTGAAGAGCAATCTAAATACTATGCTTACAAACTTGATAAAGGTGATACCATTAGGCGAGTCTTAATTAAAAGTTCAGAGCAAATTGATAATCTTTTTGTGGTTTCTGATGGGCTCAATGCCTCTGACAAAATTCTTGTGAGTGGGTTAAATCAAATAGCCAACAATGAAAAAATAAAACCTAGACTAGTTTCTTTCGATAGTCTTTCCAACAGTGTAAAACAGGTTTTTTAATTAGCTATGAATATCAAAACTTTTGTTGACAGACCTGTTTTATCAACGGTTGTTTCTGTCATAATATCCATATTGGGTATATTGGGAGTTACCCAGTTACCTGTTAGCCAGTATCCGCAAATAGCCCCTCCATCTGTGAGTATTCGTACGCAGTTTCCAGGAGCCAGTGCAGAGACTATTCTCGAAAGTGTGATTATTCCATTAGAAGAAGAAATCAATGGGGTGCAAGATCTAGATTATATTTCATCAAGTGCAAGTAATAGCGGAAGTGTAGAGGTTGTTTGCTATTTCAAACAAGGAGCTAATCCAGATATCGCTGCGGTAAATGTTCAAAACAGAATCAGCAGGGCAACTCCATTATTACCACCAGAGGTGAATGATGTTGGAATAACCGTTCGTAAGCAGCAAGATAGTCCACTACTTCGAGTAACATACTCTACTACCAATGATGAGTATGATGATGTGTACACACAAAATTATATGAACATCAATGTAATTACACCAATGCTCCGAATTGAAGGTGTGTCTGAAGTGGTGGTTTACGGTAACAAACAATATGCGATGCGTATTTGGCTAAAACCAGAACAATTAGCTGCTTATAATTTGATTCCTTCTGATGTGATTGCTGCATTAAATGAGCAAAGTGTTGAAGCAGCACCGGGTACACTTGGGCAAAATGCTGGTCTCAACTACGAGTATGTATTACAGTACAAAGGTCGCTATAAAACTGCAGAAGAATATGGCAATATCATTGTTAAAGCATTGACTAATAATCAGTTGCTGAGGCTCAAAGATGTGGCTGAAATTGAGCTAGATGCTTTTACTTATAGCAGTTTATCAACCAACAACGGCTCACCATCTATCAATACTGCTGTTTATCAGTTACCGGGTACCAATGCCCAAGAAACAATAGCTCAGATTAAAGACCTTTTAGAAACCAAAAGTAAGAACTTTCCTGAAGGCGTTGAATATGTAATTTTGTATAACATCAATGATTTCCTTTCTGCTTCTATATCTTCATTAATCCAAACCCTTATAGAGACATTTATTCTTGTATTTCTTGTAGTATATATCTTCTTACAAGATTTTAGAGCTACAATTATTCCCGCCATTGCGGTTCCTGTTTCTATCGTTGGTACTTTTTTCTTCTTAAATCTTTTCGGTTATTCGCTTAACCTACTTACACTTTTTGCACTGATTTTAGCCATCGGTATAGTCGTAGACGATGCAATAGTGGTAGTTGAAGCTGTAAAAGCAAAAATAGATGATGGAGAAAAGGATGTAAAAAAAGCAACTCTCGAAGCCATGTCAGAAATAAGTGCTGCGGTGATTTCTACCACTTTGGTAATGGCAGCAGTATTTCTACCTGTAACTTTTCTAAGCGGTTCAATTGGTGTGTTCTATAAGCAATTTGGAGTAACGCTCACAGTAGCCATCATCATTTCTTCTGTTAATGCATTGACTTTGAGTCCGGCAATGAGTGCATTAGCACTTAAAGCAAAAAGTGACGAAAAACCTAAGAAAAACTTTCTTAATAAATTTTATAATCGATTCAATAAAGCTTTTGATAAAATCAGTTACAAATTTGGCAATGGTGTTATTTTTCTTTGGGCTAAGCGATGGATTGTAGTAGTTACACTAATCGCATGTTCAGCTTTGGCTTTCTGGCTTAACACTTACCTACCGGGCGGATTTGTTCCAACAGAAGATCGAAACATACTTTATTTTAACATCACTTTGCCAATTGGTAGCTCTGTTGACAGAACATACAAAACGCTAGAATCTTACTATGAGGAAGTAAAAGATATTAAAGGTGTTCAGGCAATTTCTCTTGTAACCGGCAGAAGCTTTTTTTCTGGCGAAGGTGGTGCATACGGTCTTGGTTTTGCAGCTTTAGACCCATTGGAAGAAAGAGGTGAAGATGAACTCTCTATCGAATCTATCACTGCTCAATTAGAAGAAGCTTCCAAAAAAATTAAAGATGCTAAATTCGTATTCTTCCAGCCTGCACAAATTCCTGGCTTGGGAAGGTCTAGTGGTTTTACAGTAGAGTTACTGAATACAGGAGATGTTTCTCTAGAAGAATTGGGTAAAGCCGCTGACAAATTATCTGCCGCATTAAATAAAAGTGAGGTAATTCGTGGGGCAAATGGCTCTCTAAATACAGGTTTTCCACAGTATAAAGTTGATTTAGATGTACCAAAAATTAAATCTGCTGGGGTAAATGTAGATGCTGTGTTAAGTACACTTCAAGGATATATCGGTGGAATTTATGCAAGTAACTTTAGCCGATTCAACAAGCAATATCGGGTTTATGTGCAGTCTTTACCAGAATATCGAAAAGAAGAAGCCGACCTCAATCAACTCTATGTAAGAAATGAATCTGGTAAAATGGCGCCAATCAGTGAGTTTGTGAGTTTGACGAAAGTCTACGGACCTCAATCTGTTAGCCGTTTCAATCTGTATCCTAACTCCACCATCAATGGTAAAGCAGCTCCGGGTTATAGTTCTGGTGATGCTTTAAAAGTAATTAATGAAGAAGCTGCAAAACTAGGAAGATTATATGAGATAGATTTTTCTGGTATCACTCGCGAAGAAGTAAAAGCCTCAGGACAACTATTAATCATTTTCGCGCTCAGTTTAATCATGATTTATTTCTTTCTGGCAGCTCAGTACGAAAGCTATATTATGCCATTTGCTATCATTCTTTCTTTGCCCTTGGGTATTGCCGGAGCTTATTTGTTCACATGGATATTTGGTTTGGAGAATAATATTTACTTCCAAATATCACTCATCATGTTAATAGGTCTCTTGGCAAAAAACGCTATTCTTATTGTAGAATTTGGACTTCAAAGAAGGCACGAAGGTTATGAATTGTTGGATGCCGCAGTGGATGCTGCAAAATCAAGATTGCGCCCTATTTTGATGACTTCACTGGCTTTTATTGTTGGTATGGTTCCACTCATAATTGCTTCTGGTGTTGGAGCCAATGGCAATCATTCAATCGGTACAGGAGCAGCCGGCGGATTACTTGTTGGAACAGTACTAGGCAGTTTTATAGTACCCATTCTGTTTATCTGGTTTAGAATGCTTCACGAAAAATTAGTAGGAAACAAAACAGTAAAAAGCTCATGAGAAAGTGGTGTAATTGTATTTTAATAATAGGTTCGTTTTTAATTCTTCAGGGTTGTTTTGTTTCTAAGCCTTATAAAAATCCTGATCTGGGAGAATTGGATATTTATCGCGATTTCAACCAACAAGATACCAGTACAATAGCCAATATTCCGTGGCAGCAGCTCTTTCCTGATTCGCTGCTTCGTGCATTGATACAAGAAGGATTAGATAGTAGTTTGATACTAGATACGGCATATGAGAATCTTGAAATTGCCAAATCGAAATACCTACAAGGTAGAGCTCAATTTCTACCTACAATAGATGCACTAGCGAATGTCAATTCTGCTAAACTATCAAATAACAGCATAGCAGGTAAACAATTTCAATCTACGGAAAGTGGAGATACACGAAGAAATCAATATGAGCTATTAGGCTCACTAAGTTGGGAAACGGATATTTGGGGAAGAATTAGAAGTTTATCGGAAGCACAGAAGGCAAATCTGCTAAAAAATGAAGCTGCTTACAGAGCTGTTCAAACTAGAATTATTGCTATGATCGCTTCCAATTATTACCGACTACTAGCGCTTGATGCTCAATTAGAATTGGCAAAAAATACTGTTCAAACCCGAGAGAAGAGTTTGAATACAATACAAAAACTACAAAGATCAGGTATTGAAAGTGCACTGGCAGTAAAGCAGCAAGAAGCACAAATTTATACTGCTAGAATTCTTGAAGTAGACCTCCAACAACAAATCACTATAACCGAAGATAGTTTGAGTGTGCTTATTGGCAGGTCGGTAGGAGAAATTTCTAGAGGTAATTTAATTGATCAAAACATAGAAGTAGAACCTGAAATTGGAATACCATCGCAACTATTGAGGAACAGACCAGATGTTTTAGCAGCAGAATACAACCTTACTAAGTCTTTTTATTTAACAAATGAAGCAAAGGCGAATTTTTATCCTCGATTAGTGCTTTCTGCGGAAGCTGGTTATCAAAGTCTCGATTTTAGTAATTGGCTAAACTCAGCATCTTTTTACAATATGATTATGGCAGGCATCACTGCTCCTATTTTTCGACAACGTGAAATTAGAACCAACTATGAAGTAGCACAAGCAAATCAGCGTAAAGCACTGGCAAACTACGAACAACGCTTGCTCAATGCAGGTAGAGAAGTAACTGATGCCTTAAGAACTTATGAAGCAACAAAAGAGAAATTGAGTCTAAGAGAAGAACAGGTGAAAACACTCACTACAGCAGAAGAGTATTCTTATAAATTGCTATTAAATGGATATGCAAACTATTTGGAAGTACTCCGTGCTACAGACGAAAAACTCACTGCCGAGATGAAAATGATTGACACCCAATATCTCCACCTCAACTCACTAGTAAGCCTCTACAGAGCTTTAGGTGGTGGTTGGAAAGAGGGTTAAGTGGATTGTAATACTTCCATTTAAAATATCAATCATATTTTAAATTCTAATCTAACAAGTACATAAGGAGTTTAAACCTCAACTTTAGACTTATAAGTACCAATCAAGTTTGGTAGTTTGATTTTAAAAGTTGTTCCTTTATGTACTTGTGAATCTAGTGAGATACTTCCTCCTAGCTTTTCAATTGATTCTTTTACTATGTATAAACCCAAACCCGATCCTGCTGTGCGGTTATCACTGCGAAAAAACATGTCGAATATTCTCAGTTGATCATCCTTACGGATGCCAATGCCATTATCTTCTACTTCCAAATTGAGCTCTTGTGCATTAACCGAAATCTTTACTTTCGCATAAGAATGATCTTCATAAGGATTTTGGTATTTAATAGCATTAGAAATCAGATTTCTAAAAATTACTTGAAGTCTTAATGCATCATTATAAAAGTTTTCTTCAATATTAAATTCTCTAATTAATTCTAGCCTTTCTGCATGCTGCATGTATTTCAACTCTTCTAAGATGTCGTTAAGAAGTTTCGTGAAATTGATTTCTTCTGGCTCTACTTTTAGGCGGGAGTTGCGTGAATAATCAAGTATGTTTTTCACAAAAGTATCTAGCTTATTAATGCTTTGACTCACCATGTTTACATATTCCTCTATTTTTAAAGGCATGGTTTCCATCTTAATTAGCGAAATTAACCCGAGTATTGAAGATAATGGCGCTCTAATATCGTGTGAAACTCGATATACAAAGTTATCAAGCTCTTCATTCGATTTTTTTAACCAAGCCGTTCGTTTAACAACCGTTTCTTCTAGCTTTTCATTTATTAAATGTATCTCTTTGGTATAGTCTTCTAACTCCTCAGCTTGTGCTTGAATCTCTTCCTTTTGCTCTTGTATAAAATAGTTCTTTTGTCTTAATTCTTCATTGGCAACTTGCAATCTCTTTGTCCTTTCATTTACCTTAATAGCAAGTATCCTATTTTGCTTTCTAATACTTCTTAAACGATACCAATAAATACCATACAGAAAAAGTGAAAATATAGCCAATGCAAGTAGCCTAAACCAAGTAGTAGCCCACCAAGGTGGCAAAACAATAATATGTAAAGTTCTGGAAGGTATTTTTTCACCATTAATCTCTCCTTCTACTTCAAATACATACTTTCTAGGTTGTAGATTTGTATAGGTTACTTTTCTTTCAAAGCCGACGTTTTGCCAAGATTCATCTATAAATCCTAAGAGCCTGTAGCGATATTTTATTAATGAAGGATCTATGAAATTGATACCCGTATATGAAATACTAAAAACAGAGTGATTATATGATAGTGTGATTGTATCTACATAATTAATATGCTTATTAAGTGGTGAGTTTTCTGCACCAATCTGAACAGGCTGATTAAAAATCTCAAAATTTGTAAGCATGATTTGAGAATCATTTCTAATATCTTTTAAACTGTCTGGATGAAATATGATAAAGCCATTAGTACCTCCAAAGGCAAGCTCACCTGTTGAAAGTAATTTTGATGCTTGTCTACTGGGTATCAATTTGTGCTGGCCTTCATTCAACCTATTGTTTCTAAACGTTTTCGTTTGCGGGTCAAACTCTGCAATGCCTTCATCTGTACCCAGCCAAAGTTTACCATCAGGCGTTTCTTCTATTGATTGAACAGTGTTACCAGGTAAACCATCAGCCGTGGTATAAACTGGATAAAGTTGATCGGCATCGTTTAATAATCTTAATCCACCTCCTTCTAAACCAGTCCAAACTTGGCCTAAATGATCTTCAAAGAGCTCAATTGTAATAAAGCCTTGTACTTCTGTAGGTCTAGGTAATATGTACTCAAAACTATTATCTTTTCTATTTAACTTATAGATATACCCTTCGTGACTCCCCACCCAAATGTTATCATTGCTATCAGCTAATAAGCACCATACATTGTCATAAACCATGCGTTCTGACTTGCTTGATTCGGGTACATGTGCCTCTAGTTTTTTGGAAACTGGGTCAAATGAAAATAAACCTTCTCCGAAAGCTCCTATCCATAATAATCCTTCTTTATCATTAACTATTGACGTGATACTGTTACCAGGAAGCTTATTTGCCGGATCTGCAACATTGCTATTAAAATGTTCAAAAGTGCGTGTTTTCAAATCGAAACGATCCATACCACCATTCCAGAAACCAATCCAAATATCTTCGTTTTGCCCCTCTGATAAAGCAATCACCTTATTAGAAGCTATTGATGTAGGATTATGCTTATCATGTAAAAAATGAATAAATTCGTTTGTCGAGCGATTGAACCAATTTAAGCCTCCTCCATCAGTACCAATTAAAATATTATTAGAGTCTAGTTCTACAAAAGCAGCTACTAAATTATGGGATAAAGAATTATTCCCTCTTTGTTGGTAATAATAATTGATGTATTTGGAATGCATATTAGATAGATTTACACCAGTTTTATAAGTGCCTACCCACAAGCGATTATGATTATCTACAAATACACATTTTATCGAATTAGATGATATACTTAAATTATCATAAGGATCATTTTTGAAATTAAAGAAATTATTTTCTTCTTCATTAAATAAGCTAAGCCCATTGTCTGTTGCTATCCAAATATTTCCCTCTTTATCTTCAATAATGTTTTCTATTTGGTTATGAGGCAAACTATTATCATTATCAGGATCAAATTGATAGTTTATAAATTCATTTTTCCCTTTTTCTAACAGATTAAGGCCTTCTTCGAAAGTACCTATCCATAATCTACCTTTACTATCATGATAAACTGATGTTACAAAGTCATTTACATTATTAGTAATATCCGATTGGAAGTTATACTTTTCAATTGATTCATTTTTTGCATTTATTCTCAATAATCCAACTTCAGAAGCACCTACCCATATCATTCCTTCTTCATCCTCAGTAATTGAATATACATAATAGTTATCTGTATTTTCTAAGCCGGGAACACTTTGTTGAAAGTATGAAAAACTAAAATCATTAGTATTAAATTTTATCAAGCCACCTACAGTACCTACCCACATATTTCCACTTTTATCTAGGTGCAAATCATGTATAAAGTTATAATTGTATTTGGAGGAATCTGATGCTAAAGAAATATGTCTAAACTTATCTATGGTCGCATTGTAAATATAGATACCTCCACCCCATGTTCCAGCCCATATATTATGATAATTATCTTCCGCTAAAACCCGTACAGCTTGTTTTTTTACCGTATCTTCTTGAAAATAAAGGTATTTTTGAAAGCTATATCCATCAAATTTATTGACCCCTTCATTCGTGGCAATCCAGATATATCCAGAAGTATCTTGAAGAATATCCCATACGGTATTATTCGTAAGACCATTTGATGTTGTATAGTTCTGAAATGTGAGTTGCGATTGAGCATTTAACCTTGTAAATGCCAATACAACTATCAATAAAATGCCAATATATATTTTGTGTGAAAAATTAGAATTACATGGGTTATTAATACATTTTACCATTTCTATTCATGTTTACTCTACTGCTAACAAATGTTATTAAACACCTAAAAAAGAGGCAATGCCCTTACTTTCTTATTTAATAAACTTCTAATAATGATGTATAACAACCTACAAACAATTTAGCAAAATAGAATATTAATTTCAAACAAAGCACGATGTTAAAATTGCTAGAAAATTACTTCATATTTTTTACCAATTTTTAAGTCGAGTTTATGCAGATATTTGTTTCCGAAAGAAATAAAAAGGGAAAAATGATGTATTTGAGAAGTATATAACAAAGGATTTATATATAAAAATAGACACTTACAGCAACTATATCTAGCCAAATTATAGTTGCTGCAGTATCTTAACTTATCTTAAAATCATCTCTAATTTGGGCAGAAATGCATTATTTGGTAATTACTATTTTTTCATTGGTAAGTATCTCATGCGTGTCAGTTTCAGAGACTCTTACAATATAAAGTCCTGAAGGTAGCTGCCTAATGTTAATTTCATTTTGGGTTTCACTAGTAGTAATGCTTTCAATAATATTTCCTGTAATATCTACAAAAATGATATTATGACTCTTATCTTGGCTACTAACAAAATTCACATTCAGTATATCCTCAACTGGATTTGGATACATATAAACAGTCGCTTTACTACTAGGCAATTGAACAGAGTTGATGTTGGAATACTCATAATTGCCATCATAGTCAACCTGTTTCAGCATATAATAAATGGTAGTATTGGAAGTGATGAGTTCAGTATCATGATAATAATAACTTACCATCTCTTCTGAGTTTCCTTTTCCACTAATAGAAGTGATACTTTTCCAATTATTACCATCAAATGATCTTAGTACTTCAAAATAATCATTATTAGATTCAGAAGTAGTAACCCAACTTAAATAAGGTTTGTTATCTGTAAGCTTTGTGTTAAAATACAGTAAGTCTACTGGCAAAGATGTAACCGAAGCATTTACTGAACCTAATGTGAAGTAAAAACCATCTGAACTGGTAAACTCATGATCAAACTCGATAATATCGGTTGAGTTATCGTAAGTTGTATACAGAATAGAACTAGCTCCACTGGCAAAAGTGCCATCTTCATCAACTAATAATCTAACATATTGTAGATCATTTCCTCCAGCTAATCCATTTATATCTGGTACAGCAGACATATCGAATTGTAATTTTACACTGCCAATATTATTTGTATTTTCAACATACCAAACACGTTTCATACGTATTTCAATTTCTTCACCTCCATCAGTTGTTCCGACATCATCGTAGCCATCACTTTCTCCAATTTGCCCATTATTACCCCAAATTAGAAAGCTTTTATCTGCTGAAAATGTACTTGTATTATCGGCATTAGTATCTTCAATATCAGTTAAGCCGATGGTGAGTATGGCATCACTATTATTACTTTTAGATTGTTTTTGATTGAGTCCAGAATCGTCATCTCTACCTATGCCCGCAATATCGTTTTGGTAGGTAGAATTGCCATTCCAAATAACTGAGCCATCGCTATCTACATAATCGAAAGTGTTACTGATGCTGCCAATTGTAATACCATATTTAATTGCTAAATAGCTCTCAATTTGTTGTATATCTGCTGAACCTAAGTTACTAGAATACACTAGAATCTCTGAAATTCTACCATCAAATCGTCTGTAATCATCCCAATCTATATTTCCACTTTTCGCTTGGCTTCCTACAGTAAAAGGGCCTCTCTCTGCTGCTGGATTGGTATTTTCTCTAATTTGTGTAGCTGTTAGCGCTGATGGAGTTGAACTTGTGCTCGTAAGCAACGAATTATTTATATAAAGACCAGTAGTTGAAGAAAAATCT
>PBYL01000485.1 GCA_002729595.1 Thalassovita sp.
GTAAAGTTCTGGAAGATTTTATCAAAATTCTCTTTGGCAATACCGATTCCGGTATCTTTCACATAAAACCTCATCTGGATTTCATGTTCATCTTCTTTTATAATTTTATTGCCAATAGCTATAAAACCCATTTGAGTGAATTTGATAGCATTATTGAGCAAGTTCATTAAAATCTGGCTGAGTCTTAAATGGTCACCCATTACAAACTCAGGTGTGTTTTCATCAATATCAATTGTAACAAGCAAGCCTTTTTCTTGAAACTTTGGTTTGTTACTTTCTACCACTGTTTCTATGATATTTTCTATTTCGATTGGAGCAGAATCGATCTTAAGTTTACCAGATTCGATCTTAGAAATATCTAATACATCATTAATCAACTCCATTAGAATTGCCGCAGAAGACTTTAGCATTTTAACCCATGTGTGCTGCTGCTCACTCAAATTACTATCTTGTAGTGCCTGTGCCATACCTGTAACTCCATTGAGTGGCGTTCTAAGCTCATGACTCATATTAGCCAAAAAGTCTTCTTTTGCTCTAGCAGATTGCTCAGCACGGTTTTTTGCTTTAATTAATTCCTTCTCTCTAAATTCAATTACTTCGAGCATTTCATTGATACCTTTTTGCAAAGTACCAATTTCATTTTTGGCAATGTTTTGAACACGCTCTCCATAGTTGCTGTTTTCTGAAACTTTCTTGGTAAAAGCAGCCAACATCAAAACCGGTTCAGACACACCTCGCTGCATAATAGCTGCAACTGGAATAATGATAACTGCAGTAAGCAATAGGATAAAACTGATAATAAATATATATCGGTAATACCTTGCATACGAAGCATCTAAAGACTCTCTAAGAAATACAGTCGCCACTTTCGAACCTCCCTTATCAAAAATCGGCTCGTATACATCCATGTAACCTTGATTTACGAATATATCGCCAAAATACCCCAAACTAGCAAACAAACCTTCTTTCTGAAGTGTATCAGCCTCGTTAGTTGGCGTATACTCACTTGACTTTAGCACCAACTGAGCATTTGTACTAAAGCGATTGATCGAAGCACTTTCCGCAAGTGAACTTATATCAAAATCAAAGTAAGAATCTTTGCCAATTTCTGTAGAATCGGGTGTGTCTATCTCATTTGAAAAATTAAGAGATAAGCCCTGTTTTTCTAGTAAAGTATCTTGTAAAGATCTATCGTAAAATGCGAAAACAGTATTATTCTTATCGAATACAGTTCCGTAAATAATTGTTGGTTTAGAGGGAAGTACTTTATATAAATCTTGCTGTGCAGGAACAGAATATGCCTCTAAAAGGTCTGTAAAATCGCTAAAAACGGTGTTGTTTCGACCAATAAGGTTAGCTAGACTTTGTAATTCTTTTCTTTTATCTGTGTGGTAATTGTAAAAATCGTAAGTGATAAACAGGAAAAATGAGAATATGAAGGAAAACAAACTGATAATAATGATAATTACCATCAATTGTTCCTTAATTGGTCTTCTCTGAAATCTATTTACTATTTGATTAATCATCGTTCATAACCAATAAATTCTTCGGCAAGTTGGAGTAGTTTAGTATCTACTATAAGACCAGCTTTTTGTGCTGCTTCAATATTAATTGAAAACGATGGCCGGCTATTTTTATAAGACAAATTGATGATTCCTCCTAATTCACAAAAGTTTTCTATATCGTCGCCTACTGTTAGAATAAACTTGGAGTTATAATCTTCCAAAATTTCTTCTATCAGCGATTCTTCTGATCTGCTAAAAAATACAACATGAGAACCCTTAATATCCTTAATAGTTCTTCCGTATCTAATCTCGATAGGTCTATCATTCGCTTTTCTTGAAGCAACTATTCTTTCAAGATCTTCACCAAAAGGATTATCGCCTAACACAGCCACAATCATTTTGTTGCTACCAAAAATTTGTTTGGGCCAGGTTACATATTTGGCGAAATTGTAAACCATTGCTCCTTTTATTTGATATTCTGTGTATTGCGCTTTAGCAAAACAAGGTAATAGCAAGATCAACCAAAGTAATACCGCTTTCTTTCCAGCACAATAGATAAAAAAATATTTTCTGGTCAATACTTAATATTTTAGTAGTTAGTTGTCAGAAGCCTCTCGGTTCTGATTGAATTTCAGAATTTTAATGGATTTTACCTCAAATTAACTGAATTCCATATTAAATCAGTAATCAAAATAAATAATTTGGGTTTATCTTCCTTGTTCAAAATATATATGGTAAATACAGCCCAATTGTAAAAATAAATATATCAATTTAATATCGATATTCTAATTCCTAGTTTAAAAACACTATCTCTTAAGTGTAAATTTAATCAAACGATCTTGATTAGCAGGAAAATTACTCAGCATATACGCAGTTACCTGTTCAATTTTGGCTTTTTTACTTTTCAAAAAGTCCATAATCTCTTCTAATCTTTTTTGATCGTCATTAGAATTTACATCTCCATTATATACAATTTCAATAGTGCTCTCAGGCTCATCTTTTAGCCAATCCACTAGTTTTTGTAAATCCCTTTTAGCATCGTCTGTCAGTTTATTTCTATTGGTAAATAGAACATTTGAGTTCTGGCTAACAGTAATTTCTTTTGGTTTAAAGCTAATCCCCTCTTTGTGCCTCATTACTTCCGTTAAGCCAATAAAATATCGTCTATCTCCCGTTTCGAAACCCATTTCCATGTTATTCATCAACATAGCAAATGTAGGATCTGGCTCATTTACCTGAGAACTTATCTCGTATTCGATCTTTTGTTCTATACTCCCAAATTCATCAAACAATTCTTTTTTGCCCAAATCTGTCATTTTATCCATAATTAAGACCAAGGCATCTAATCTTATCTCTTTCAGCTTTTTCTCCATACCCACTTCGTCCACATTGGTAACATCAAAGCTATCGTTTGTACCTTTTACATCTTTTTGAATAATGCTTCCAAAAACCTCAGTAGTATTTACATCAACATTTGCATTAAACTCATATTGATAAGAGTTTTTTGGTACAGTAAACTGAAAATCGAATAGCGTATCGTAAACAGCAAATCGCTGAATGGTATTCATGGGTGTTTGTTTCTCAACAGAATCATAGGCAAAAACGATATCCATACTATAAGAACCGTCTCCCGGAAGCACCATAAAATATTTATCGTCATCGGCTTTTGGCTCGAATACAAATGGCTGATACATTTTATCAGATCCACTTATCACTCTCATTAAAAATGGCACTTTATTTCCATCCTTTTTTATAGAAAGTTTACCATACACAATACACAATGGCATTTCTTCTTGTTCGCGTTTTACTTCGAAAATATCGTAATTACCATGAGTGTAAATATTTGATTCGTATTGATTCTTGATAGAATTACCCAAAATAGAAGCTTCTTGGCTAATAAATACTTCTCTATCTGAAGAAAACAGTTCCTTCTCTCCGTCTGATGATCGGGTGTAACAAATATCGTTGTAGGTACTATTGATTGGGAAACCCATATTTGCTGGATGCGACCAAGCGGAGCCATCTCTTTTTGAGATAAAAATATCGAAGTAACCTAAAGTTCTGTGACCATCTGAACTGAAATACAAATCTTCCATATTGGCAGAAACATAAGGCGTTATTTCATCTCTATTGGTATTGATAGGCTTTCCTAAATTTTCTGGTTTTGCCCAATTTCCTCCTATTTTATGTGTCCAGTAAATGTCGTAGCCTCCATGCCCTCCAGCTCTGTTACTCGAAAAGTAAATATGGTTGCCATTTGCAGCTAAACAAGCACCATTGATGTTTGAATTCGGATCGTTAATTAATTCTGGCAATAACTCAGGAGTTTGCCAAGCACCATTTTTCTTATCTAGCTTAAATAACTTACAGCTTTCTTTAGTTTCTCCAGCTAATAGCAACAATGTATTTCCATCGCTAGAATATGAGACTGGCACTACATAATTATAACCAAAGTTGATCTGATCTGCCTGCACATCCCAAACAGTATCCTCTTCATTTTTTAATCCATAAAAGACATTATATCCAACTGATTTTTTCGAAGGGGGAATGAACACAGTACCTTGTCCAAAATCTACTACATGAAAATCTGTTCGCCTATCAGAAGAATACATCAACTGGCTACTTATACTCGGAATAACTGGGTAAAAATCATTATAAGATGAGTTCAGTGGAAAATCAAGTGGTCTAGCGGTGGTCTTTTTCAGTTGAAAATTATTGTATAAATCCACAGCTCCCTGGCAAACATCTAACATATAAGCTGCTTGTTGATAAAAACCCTTAGTGGTATCATTATAAATTTTCTGATGAAAATTGAGATAATCAGTTAAGTAATTACTCGCCCCTAAAAAGTCACCAATATAATGCTGGCTTATACCCAAATAGTAATAAACCTCGCCAGGAATCCGATTATCATTTTTATTTTCTTTCGCATCAAAAGCTTTTAAAAAACAGGCACTTGCTTCATTTTTTGAATCATCAGACTGAAGATAACATAAGCCTAATAAGTATTGTAGATAGGCATCACTCCTATAATTTGCATCACTCACAATTAGCTCATATGCCTTATCATATTGGTTACTGTTGATATAGTCACCTGCTTGCACCGCTGTTTGTGCATGCAAAATCCCAATTGAAATGAAAAAATAAAGTAATATAAAGTTTAAAAAACACCTGAATACAATCATAATCACAGGTTAAATCACAAAAATGTTAAACAACACTCCAGAATATATTAATATTTCAAGATTGAATTGTTAGAACAATCACTTATTTAAGATATTTTTTAATTAAGCCTGAAATATCGGACAAAGCAGCATTTTCAGCAATTTCATATGGAGTTTTATTTGATTTATCAACAATTTCGGGGTTTGCTCCAGCTTCTAAGAGTGTTTCAATAATTCGTTTTTGGTCTCGCTGTTTTTCTCCAAAATGTAAAATCCCATTAATTGCCCAATGAATTGGAGTTGCTCCAAAATCATTATCTTTCAGCTCCAAATTTACATCTTTTGCTATTAGTATTTCAGTTATTGATAATGCGCCTGTCCATGCAGCCCAATGTAAAGCAGTTCCACCATGTGTACCACGATGACTTAAATTAGCATTATTGTCTATTAAGATTTTAGCAGCCTGGTCGCAATATAAACTGATTGCAGCAATAAGTGGAGTATCTTTTAAATTCTTTGCATTTCCGTTAATATCACAACCTGCTGCGATATACAATTTAATAATTTCTAAAGCAGTAGATTCATCAATTTTATTTTCAAAAACACAGTCACAAGCAAAGTGCAATGGATGTACCGTGTGCTGGTTGGCAAACCCAAACTTTATGTACTTATCTTTTATTTCTGGATAAGTTTTTAAAGCTGTATTTATTAATGATATGTCTCCACTTTCAAAATAATTCCTTATCAACTTATTATCCATGTTCAGATAGGTTTATGAAATGATAGATCTTGATTGGTACAGTAATTTAAATTGAAACTCTAAGAAAATCTTTATGGTTTCGTTGTGTCAATTAATTCTATAAGTGCTAAAACATTTTGCCAAATAAACCGAACACGCTAATTATGTATAAAAATATTATTATTCAATCTAACCAAAACACATTGAACAATTTTCGACAGAAAAGCTTTTGCGCTATAAGAACTCACCAGTTTCTTCAAAAACCAACATTCTTTTTTCTCTTAGCTATTCTTCTTTTAAACAACAACACCTATGCACAACAACCTCAATTTGAAAGAGAAATGAGAGGTGTGTGGATTGCTACTGTATTAAATATAGATTGGCCTAGTAAGTCTGGTTTAAAGGTGAAGATACAGAAAGAAGAGATGGAAAAACAGTTGGATTATTTCCAGTCAGTTGGGATGAATGCTGTGTTTTTCCAAATTAGACCAAATGGCAATCGACTTTACAAAGCAAAAGATGAACCTTGGGCAGAATGGTTGAAGGGAGAGCAAGGTAAAAAACCGGGTTATGATCCATTAAAGTTTATGGTAAAAGCTTGCCATGATAGAGGGATGGAATTACATGCTTGGGTTAACCCTTACCGAGTTGAGAGAGATAGTAGCAAAATACCAGAACACAAATTAAACCTGCATCACCAACATCCAGAATGGATTGTAAACTATGGCAAAGGCACTGTATTAAACCCTGGCATTCCAGAAGTAAGAGAGTATATCGGTAAATTACTAGACCATGTACTTAAAAACTACGAGATTGATGGTATCCATTACGACGACTATTTTTATCCTTATCCGTACAAAGGGCATCCATTTCCAGATGATGACACTTTTGAAAAGTATGGTAGCGGTTTTGATGATAAAGCAGATTGGCGTAGGTATAATGTAGATGAATTAATTACGAAAACGAAAGAAGTAATTGATAAAAACAGACCCGAAGTAAAATTTGGTGTAAGCCCTTTTGGTGTTTGGCGAAATGCTGAAAGTGATTCACTTGGTTCTTCTACCAAAGCAGGTGCTCCTACTTATGATTCGTTGTACGCTGATACAAGAAAGTGGCTAGAAAAAGGCTGGGTAGATTACATTGCACCACAGCTTTATTGGGCAATAGGTTTTAAACCTGCAGCATATGATACTCTAGCAAAATGGTGGTCTGATAATTCTTTTGACAGACACATCTATGTTGGTCATGCGGTGTATAAGATTAATAATAACTATGATTCAGCCTGGTATAATCCTTCTGAAATACCAAATCAGATTCGTGTAAACAGAAGTTTAAACGAGCATGTAAAAGGAAGTATCTACTTTAGCGCAAAGCAAGTTTTACAAAATCCTAATAGTTTTTCAGATAGTTTGCGCACAGAACTTTATGCGCAAAAAGCATTACCCCCAATTATGAAATGGAAAAACCTTCCATTGCCTATTGGACCAGAAAAAGTAAAAGTGAAAAAGAATACTGATAGTTATTTGGTTAAATGGAAACATCCTAAAACTAAGGATAAGGCTTTGTTTCCAGTTTATTATGCTATTTGTGAAAAAACTAATTCAGGTAAAGTGCATCTGATTAAAGTAATTAGCAGTAGTGATAAAAAAGTATTAATAAAATCAGATGCTAGTGATTTAGACTTCGAGGTTTATTCTCTCAATAAACTA
>PBYL01000486.1 GCA_002729595.1 Thalassovita sp.
CATGCGTTTCTCCATCTGTTGATACAGCCACACGACCACTGGTAAATTCTCCCGGTAAGCTTTCAAAAACTGTCCAGCTTGCTCCTTGATCTAGCGAATAATACAGCGAGCCATTTGAGCTACCTGCTCTCACCAACACCTCTGTATTTTGTGGTGAGTAAGCCAAACCGGTTGATGAACCCATATTTGGAGCATGCCTTGCTCCTTCTGGATATTCATAAACATCTTGGTGTACCCAACCATCATAATCTGCCACGATAGAAACAAAAGGCCCTTCTGGTATACTTACCATATCGTATGGCACTGTTTCTTCGATTCCATCTACACTAAATTTGAGTTTGGGTGACTCGGCTGTTGTTAAACTATCTGTCATGAAAATGCCATTACCAGAAGTTAAAAACAATCGCTCACTATTAAATGGATCGAGTTCTGCACTGCCAACCCAGTGTAAATTATGGCCAGAAATCCAGTTTACACCATTGTTATCCAGTTTGGTTGGATTGTCGCCTTCAAAAATATTTTGCCAGTTTTCTCCACCATCTTCACTCACAAAAACTCTATCTCCCCAAGCCGAAGAACCATCGGTATAAACCTGTTGCTGGCTCCAATGATTGATGGTACTGCACACCAAACGGTTATTATTATTCGGGTCAATTGAAATGCCGCCGTAGCATCCAACTGTATTTGGTTCAATTAATAAATCAATTGGTGAAATGTTTTTCCACTCTCCACTTACCGTATTGTAGCTAAAAACTGCTCCTTTATCCATTAGCTCATTTACGCCATCCCAAGTTTGTAAGTGAGGGCCTGCACCATTTGCATAAGTTACATAAAGCATGCTTCCATCTGAAGAAAGTACTGCTCTATGTGGCATAATGTCTCCGGTAGTTGGTGCATCTGGAATTGCCTCCCAGCTTGCTCCTCCATCTTTAGAAACATACATGTTTTCGCCAGTTTGAGAACAGCCCGCATAAATTGTCTGCGTGGCTTCTCCCAATTCGGCAGAATTTTTATCAAATACTAAAAAACTAACTCCATTTAAATTGGGTGTGGATGTTACAGGAAAACTTTCAATCTGTGTCCATGTAGCAGCACTGTCGGTGCTTTTCCATAAACCATTTTTTCTGGTGCCATAAAACAAAATGTTGCCTTTGTTTGGGTCAACCATCAGTTTTTCACCAGTTTGTCTTCCCATGCCATTGCCGTGGATGTACAAGTTGACTGACACTTTTTCGAAGGTTTCTCCATAATCATCAGAGATGAGAATAGATTGACCCGGCCAGCTATAACCTGAAAGTCCGGCAGCAATATAAAGCCTGTTAGGCGAGTTAGGATCGATAGCGATACTCTCAACACCTAACAAGGCTTTTTCATCCTCAGATACCCAATCCAATAATGGAAGCCATTTTTGGTTTGTGTCATTCCATCTATAAGCTCCTCCAACGTCTGTGCGTGCATAAAATAAATTCTGTTCTGTAGGGCAAGCAATTACACCCGATACAAAACCGCCACCGCCAATCTTCACATTGCTCCATTCCCCTTTAATCGCATTTTGGGCATACAAGCTCCCAAAAGCTGTTAAAGTTAGCACGAACAGTAAGTTAGTTATTTTTAATATTTTCATTTTCAATGGTATATGTTAGTAATTTTCAATAGAATAATTGATTGCTATTCCATTGTTACTTTTTGCTCTGTTCCATCGTATTTTACTTCTTTATAATCTGCTTTATCATCATACAATGAAACGCCATTCGCTTGTGAAGCAAACACTACTCTAAAAGTTCTGTCTTTCAACATACCCTCAAACTCTCCTTTTCTAGCACCAATGGTAAGTGTTTTTTCTGCCTCGTTCCACGTTAATGGAATTTCTGTAAAAGCACCATTCTCATAGTTGTAGTTAGTTCCTTCATCCTCGTATATTTCAAAAGTTACATCGTCGCCAGTGTAAACCACCAAAGTAATTGGGTCTGCTGGTTTTTGCGTTGTGTATTCTATTTCAGGACCGAAAGGAAGAATTGAACCTGCTTTTATAAACATTGGCATATCTTCGTAAGGAGCATCAGCAATAATTTTTTGCCCTCCCTCTAAGAACTGACCTGTGTTTCCATTGTACCAACCTTTAGATGCAGGCAAGTAAACATCTCTTTTTCTTGCTTTGTATTCATATACCGGAGCTACCATAATTGATGGCCCGAACATGAACTGGTCACCTATATTATATACATTCGCATCGTCAGTAAAATCCATAGCTAAACCACGCATAATGGTGTAGTCTTTTGTGTATGTCCAACCTGCTAAGCTATAGATGTATGGCATTAAGCTATATCTTAATTTGTTGTACTTAAGTATAGATTTGTATGCCGGGTGATCCTCTGGCGCAATGTTGAATATTTCGCGATAAGGATACTGACCATGTACACGGAATAATGGAGCAAATGCACCAAACTGGAACCAACGTGTGTTTAGCTCTCTCCACTCGTTCAAATCTTCGCTACCTTCTTGTGCTCTTTCGTATCTTTTCTCCACACAGAAACCACCAATATCCATTGTCCAGTAAGGTAAGCCAGACATGGCAAAGTTGATACCTGCTGAAATTTGGGCTTTCATGTCTTCCCAACGGGTTCCGATGTCACCACTCCAAGTAACTGCACCGTATTTTTGGATACCTGCAAAACCTGATCTGGTTAAAATAAACACTCTCTCGTCATTCTCTAAAGCTCTTTGTCCTTCATAAATACCTTTGGCATTCATTAAAGCGAAAGCATTAAAGTACTTAGTTGATGGACCTAAAGCAGTTGGGTTCATTAAGTCTTTTCTGTATTCCAAACTTGCGTTTGAAAGTACGTCTGGCTCTGTAGCATCTAACCACCAAGCATCAAAACCTTTGGTGTATAATTTATTATTGATCTGTTTCCAGAATAATTTTCTAGCATCCTCACTGTACGCATCGTAGAAAGAACCGTAGTAGCCTGGGCCAATCCAGTCTTTTACACTGTCTTCAATCGCGGTGCGGTACATCCATCCATTTTCGTCAAATTCTTTGAAGTGCTCAGTTTCCAAATAGAATTTTGGCCAAACAGAGATCATAATTTGTGCATTATTGTCGTGCACTTCGTCTACCATCGCTTTTGCATCTGGGAAACGGTTAAGATCGAAATCGTGGCTACCCCATTTGGTTTCTGGCCAGTAAGACCAGTCTAATACGATGTTGTCTAATGGAATATGGCGATCTCTAAATTCATGCAATACATCTAACAATTCTTTTTGCGTTTTGTATCTCTCACGACTTTGCCAGAAACCCATAGACCATTTAGGCATTACTTGCGCTTTGCCAGTAATTGTTCTGTATTGGCTGATAACTTCATCCATGTTATCGCCATACACAAAATAGTATCTGATATCTTGACCCATTTCTGAATAGAAAGAAAGGTCTTTTTGATTTTCTTCATCAACAGGAGTTAACACTTTTAATCCCATATAAGAAACACCACCATCTGGAATCCACTCTAGTTTGATGTGTTTTTTCTCTCCTGGCTTAAGGTTAACACTGAATTTTGCCACTGATGGGTTCCATGCAGTTCTCCATTTATAAAACTGTAATTCACCATCGATCCATAACTTTGTATAACCGGCATAGTAGCATAAGAATCTGTGTAAGCCTTCTTCATTGCCTTCTATGTAGCCTTCCCAAGTAATTTTAGCATTATTAAAATCTACACAATCTGGAAATTTAGAGATTGTAGTAAGGTTTTCGTAATCAATTTCTTCTTCGTCTCTTTCAATACAAGTGTTGTTTGTTTTTGTATCGTGGTAAGTAGCTGTTAATCCACCTGCCTTTTCAGCTTTGTTGTAAAGCTTTAGTGTGTTGATGTTTGAATATGGGCGTGGGTCGCCAAAACGGGTAAGTGAGTAGTTATCCCAAAGTATTCCGTACTTTTTTGTAGAAACTATAAATGGGATTGAAACTTTGGTGTTATACTGGAAAAGCTCTTCGTTTTTTCCTTTGTAGTTTATTTCGTCTGCCTGATGTTGCCCTAAACCATAAAGTGCTTCGTCTTCTGGTGAGTCGAACTGTTGGCGAAGTGTGTATCCATTGGTATTGTCTACAGTGATAGGCTCAAAGCTACGACCGTTTGCTTTTTCAGCAATAATTGGTTGGTTGTTAAGGTCGAAATAGCTTACAGTTCCATCTGTTTTAGAGACTTTTACAATTAATTTTGCTGTTTTGATTATTACTTCTGAATCATTCTCCTCTACATCGTAATCAACTTTTTTATAATTCTCAGTAGCAATAAGGCTTTTTTCTTTATCAAATTCTCCTGTTGCAGAAGCTTCTACTTTAATAATTCCATCACTAATTACAGTAAGCCTTGTATGTGGATTTGCATCCTGCCCAGAAGTTGTAACAACTACCTGATCATTTTCCATGATGTAGCTATCCTTACTACAGGCAGCCATCAAAGAAAAAAGAAGTAGATATAAGATTGTCTTTTTCATTATTTATATAATCGTTTGTAAGCTATTGAACACCCCGTTAAAGTCGAGAAGAATGTAACCCCCAAGCGGGGGTTACCCTTCTATTGTTTTATGTATTTCTATTTAGCTGGTTGATAGTCTATATTTTATTAGTTGAAATCAGTTCAGTGTGTATTTCTGAAGATTTCGTGCTTGTTATTCTGCTACAAAATGGAATACCATGTACTGTGCATTCTCTGGATCTCTTTGTCCAAACCAAATGTCTGTTACTTCAGAATCTACCACAGTTGTTTTAATAATTTTCCATTCGTTGTCTGCTGTAGTTGTAGCAACTACCCAAGTACCAATACTGAAACTTGGCGTTACATCAGCAAAAGTGATCACGTTTGTACTTTCATCTACTGTATAAGTACCAGTGGTTGAAGCACCTTCATTATCAGTTACTGTAACACTACCATTTGCAGAGAACTGGATTTGAGCAGAAGAAATACCTTCTACATCTGCCTCAGTGTATCCTGCCCAATCTGGATAATCGCTAATATTTTCCCAACCGTTTAAGATTTCACCTTCTATAGAAGCCCAGTCGAATGGAGAAGTAGTACTTAGTTTCCATGTTTTAGTATTACTTACACCTATCGCATCTGAAACTGTTCCATCTCCTAAGTCTACTACAATCTCTGGATCGCCAGTTTCTTCTGGTGACCAGCTATCTGCATAATCTTTAGAGATATAGTTGTACACTAACAAAGCAGCACCTTCACCAGATAATGCCGGATCACGCAAAGCAGCAAGCTGCATGGTATTTTCAGTTAAGCTGATGATTTTTAAATCTCCCCAGTTTACTACTTTTCCGTCGTTGCCAGAATCGTGTAATGGTTCTGCGTCTGTCATGCTCAATGTTTTTGCATCAGCATCTAAGAAATAAGTACCAGTTTCATTAGTGCCCAACATTGGATTGTTCACTGTAGCAGTTGCGTTTCCTGCCAAGCTAAATGTCATGCTTCCGTAATCACCCGCTGTCATTAACCAAGTATTACCTGCGTAATCTGGCTCCCAGCTCCAGCAATCAACTTCATCTTCACAAGCATTTCCGTAACCATAGCTAGTACCTGCATAGTAAAGCGGGCCAGCAAAATATTTACTTACTGCATCAGCATCTAAATCAAGATACCAAGTTTTTTCGCTACCTACGCCACCAGTTAGTAAATCCCACATCGGATCGTCTACATAGCTTAAGTTAGTAGTAGTTACTTCTAAAGTAAAAGTATCTGCCTGCACGAATCCACCATCACTTTGCACACCGTAAACAAATTTATATGTTCCCGGAAATGCCAATTTTACTGAATCTACCACTTTAGTTGATCTACCCATTGGAGTAACCCAAAGCGGAGTTAGACCTTGGTTCTGGCTTTCCAGAATAATGGTGTTTGGATCTGAACTATCCTGTGTGATTGAGTACTGTAGATCACTCTTTGAGATTAAGCTACCTAACTCATATTCCTCAGGCGTACAAGCGTTTAAGAATAATGCTGCCAACATCAGCAGTGACAACAGTCTATTTATATTATTTTTCATTTTTCTATATTTTTTAGAGTTAAGTGGAGATTATTCCCATCCAGCGTTTTGTTCTAAAACACCATCAGATTGGGTAATCTGGTTTTGAGGAATCATTTGGAAACCTCTGGTTTTAATTACATCACTTGCCTCTATCGATTTAGATTCTGATACTCCACCATTCATTACAGTTAAGTTATCATCAATTGCTGCTGCTGCAACATCCACACCCTGACGTAATAAATCCCAATATCTCAAGCCTTCGAAAGCAAACTCAAGTCTACGCTCAGCCATAATGTTTGCTTCTGTTAAAGCTTTTGTTCCTAAACCTGCACGTAGGCGAATCATATCATAATATGATTGTCCGTTGGCGCTACCTAACTCTGCTGCCATTAATAATACATCTGCATATCTCATTACCACAAAATCTTGGAACTGACCAATTTGGAAGTCTGTAGCACCATTAGCTACTGCTACGTCTGTTCCGTCTGGATTAGCGATTGGCGTATATTTCTTATTGGTATAGCCAGTGTACTCGCGTTGGTCAGAAGTATCGAAGTCTAGACCTTCTTCTGCAATGGCAATGATAGATGATACTTTACGTGTATCGTTTGCTGTATAAGCTGCATACAATTCTGGATTTACTGTACATGCTCCCCAACCTCTTCCGTAAGGACTAAAAGCTTGTGCACGTAAACCAAGCATTACTAACCAGTGGTTACCGTCTGTGTTACCATCGTAATCTGAAGTAATGTTGTATTTGATAGCAAATATGGTTTCTGCATTGTCTTTACCAGCGTAAGTAGTTTCTAATGTTTCTCCATCTTCGCTTGCTTCAGAAGAAGAAGCTGGCCATAGGTCTGCATACTCATCTATTAAAGAGTAATTTCCACTTGCAATTACTTCTTCTAATCCTGCTAGTGCTTCTGCTTTAGAAACTAATCCTACTAAATCATCAGAATTGTAGTAACCTGTGTAGAATAAGAATACTCTTGCTAATAATGATTTAGCAGCCCATCTGTTTACTCTACCTGCTTCTACAGTTTCTGGTGCATTTTCAGCAGTAAATAAAAGGTCTTCTGTAATTACAGTGTAAATTTCATCTGGTTCAGACTGAGGGATGTTTCCATCTTGAGGCTCAGTTAACAAAGGAACTCTCTCGAAAAGACGAACCATATCAAAGTAAACATAAGCTCTTAAAAATCTAGCTTGTGCTTCAATGTAAGCTCTGTAATCTTCGTCTCCTTCCCAATCGATATCGTCCATTTTAGAAAGAAGCATATTACAACGGAAAATCGCTTTGTAAGAATTGATCCAATTGTTATCGAATATGTTTACTTCGCCAGAAGAACGATTTAAATCGAACTCGTCAATTACCTGATAGCCGTAGCCATCGTTGTTTCCTGTACCACCGTAGCAGTTGTCTGATAATACTTCAGATGCTACTGGAAATGCTACACCACTTGCATATAGTTGTTGAATACCATCGTAGCAACCGATAATTGCTTCTTCGGCATCGTCTATAGTCTGATAATAGTTTCCGTCTGTAAGCCCAATTGTTGGCTCACTATCGAGGAAGCTGTCTGAACAATTTGTCAGCGAAAATGCTCCCAGAATGGTTAATAAGTATATTTTTATATTTTTCATCGCTTCAAATTTTAAAAGTTAACATTTACACCCATCAGGTAAGTCCTAGCACGTGGATAGAATCCAAGGTCAACACCAGAAGATCCATTTTCCAAACCATAACCCACTTCTGGATCCATACCATCGTATTTGGTGAAAGTGAAAGCATTTTTCACTGAAGCATACAGACGAAGTCTGCTAATAAATTCTTTTTGAATCAAGTTGCTGAAGTCATATCCTAATGTGATGTTGTTGATTCTGAAGAAATCACCATCTTTCACGAAGATATCTGAGAACTGATAGTTTACGTTCGTTTCTGTTACTCTAGGTATTGTGTTAGAAGTACCTTCGCCATGCCATCTGTTCAAGATTTCTTTTGTATAGTTAGAATATCCGTTTGCGTGGTTTCTGTAAGACTGTACAATTTGATTTCCTGCAACACCGTAAGTTTGAACTGAGAAGTCGAAGTTTTTGTAGTTGAAACCGAAGTTTACACTGAAAGTATAATCTGGGTTTGGATCACCTACATTCACTTTATCAGAATCGTTAATTACACCATCACCATTTTGATCTACATATCTTAAATCACCAGGCTTAGCATTTGGCTGAATTACAGTACCTTCTCCATTGGTATAAGTGTTTACTTCGTCTTCGTTTTGGAAGATACCAGCAGTTTCCCATCCCCAGAAGTAACCGATTGGGTAACCAGTTCTTGCTTTGTGGTAGAATACACCAGCGTTGTCGTACAACATGTTTTGTAAACCGCGAACAATGCCATCTTCAGTTGGTACATCTGTTACCTCATTGCTGTTTTTAGTTACGTTAACTGCTACATTGTAAGAGAAATCGCCTTTGTCTTCTTGCCAGATAAGTCCTAATTCAACCCCTTGGTTAATTACATTACCACCGTTAAAGAATGGAGGCTCAGTACCTGTTGTAGCATATGAAGGAGCTACAAGCAACCAGTCTTTTGTAGATTTTCTATACCAGTCGATGGTTGCGTTTAATTTACCATCTAAGAATCTTGCG
>PBYL01000487.1 GCA_002729595.1 Thalassovita sp.
CCGCCGGGCCGCAGGACGGGCTTTGCCCTTACCTGCTCTGCCGTCCGGAATGCATGGGCATTCCAGACAACAGAGAGGGAAGGCCCGCCCATCGGCGGAAAGGGGAAGAGACCCGGCCCGCGTCACGCGAAGGAGGGTCACAAATGACCGCAGAGAAGTTTGACGTTTATTCCCATGTCACCAACCAGATCATCGCGCAGATCGAGGCGGGAACACCGCCCTGGCGCAAGCCGTGGACCGGCGGCGGGGTATCGGTCAGCTTGCCGGAACGGTTCAACGGCGAGGCCTATCGGGGCATCAACATCCTGATGCTTTGGGCCACAGCGATGGCCAAGGATTACAGCTCAGCCCGCTGGATGACGTTCAATCAGGCCAAGCAGCTTGGGGGCCATGTCCGCAAGGGCGAGAAATCCGCCACGGTCGTGAAATACGGCACCGTCGAGCGCGAGGACGAGAACGGCGAGGAACGCCAGATTCCTTATGCCAAGGCCTACCGCGTGTTCAACGCCGATCAGATCGACGGCTTGCCCGCTGAATTCTACATCCTGCCCGATCCGCCGCGCGATCTTGGCACTGTGGCCGACCCCGAGCTGGAGGCGTTCTTTGCAGCGACCGGCGCGCAGATCGACGTGACCGAGGAGCCGCGCGCCTATTACAACATCAAGACCGACCGTATCCACATGCCGCCGATTGGCACGTTCCATCGTGCGGCTGGATACTACGGCACTTTGGCGCATGAGCTGACCCATTGGACAGGGGCGACAAAGCGGCTGGACCGCTTGGGCCGGTTCAACGACCGCAAGGCCTACGCCTTCGAGGAGCTGGTCGCCGAGATCGGAAACTGCATGCTCTGTGCGCAGATCGGGGTGGAGCCGGAATTCGATCAGAGCGCGGCCTATGTCGAAGGATGGCTGGAAGCGATGAAGGAAGACAGCCGCGCGATTTTTCGGGCCGCATCCGAGGCACAGAAGGCCGTGGATTACATTATAGAGCGCACCGCGCAGGCCGACCGGATGGCCGCCGAATAACAGCCCGCACCGCCGCAATGATCGAGGCTCCCGTCAGCAGGCGGGGGTCTCTTTGCGTTTTGGCGTGATTTGGGTTGTGGCGGTTCCAGGATGACCTGTCGGCGGGCAACCTGAAGGCCACCCGCCGACAGGCCCGGCGCTTCGCGCAGACAGGCATGAAATGCCCGGAGACAGAGAGTCCTGCGTTGCAGAGAAGGTCCGGAACGAGCCCAGTTTAACGATTTTCCGCATTGCGGCCAATGTCCGCATTTAGGTTTCAGAGGCTTGAGACTCATTGATCGAGGTACCACGAACAGATTTCGTAACCTGATCTGACACTGCAATACAGCTTTGCAAGATTACCCCCCCCAGCAGATATCGACATGTCGAGGCGGCCCGCTTTTCATTTCTGTCGGTTAGGAGAAATCAAGAAGGTGCCAAAGAGCGCAGCCAATAGGCCGACAATAGACAAAGGCGCAAGCGGCTCATTTAGAAAAACCGTTCCGTTTACCAACGCGACAAAGGGAATGAAAAACGTTGTCAAAGAGGCCACTTTTGCCTGCTCTCTAGCAACGAGTGCGAACAGACTTAAGAGTGGCACGCAGGTGCCGATGATGCCAAGTCCGATCAAGGCTGAATACGATTGTACGGAAACGGTTTGCACAGAGTTACCGCCCAAAAGGGTCGCACATAGAACCAATATGAGACTTGATGGCACCAGCTGTAAGGCGGTCAGACCAATAATGTCTTTGGTTTTAGAGTTCTGGATGAGTAGTCCGCCAACAGCATAGCTGGCCGCAGCTGAAACTGTTGCGGCAGAACCCAACAAAGCCGACGTCGTAATGCTTAGAGGGCTGACGAACGCCAAGGCCACTCCACACAGACCCAAAATTGCGCCCAGAATTGTTGATTTACCGGGGCGAGGGGCGTTGAACGCAAGGTAACCTATGACCAACGTCAAAAGGGGAGCGCTGGCGAACAAGACACCACCAAGCCCGCTATCGATATGTTGCTGCCCCCAGGAAATTAAGAGGTAGGGAAGCACGCCCGTGAAAGTCCCGATGGAAATATACAATTTCAAGTGCGCCCGGTCGAAAGTAACCGGGCGCCTTGTTGCGAATAAAAAGGCCCACAATGCCAGCATCGCTATGACTGATCGTCCTGCGGCAACCCACAGCGGAGACATTGTCGCGACTGCGACGTTTGTCATCGAAAAGGCGGAGCCGAATCCGATAACGGCGGTTGCAAAAAACAAGACTGATCTAGGTGGCATTGATGGTTACGCCTGTGCCATCACGGTGATCATAGCCTCAGCCGTTGCAAGTGAGGACATCGGGTTTTGCCCTGTAACCAACAGGCCATCTGTCACAATATAGGGCGTGAACACATCCCCTTTGCTGTATGTGAATCCCCTTTCCTCTAGCCTTGTGGCAAGAAGGAAAGGTACAACGGCAGTTAGGCCAACAGCAGCTTCTTCTTCGTTCGAGAAACCCGCGACGGATTTGCCCTTCAAGGCAACTGGTGCGTCGCCTGCAAGTAATCCAGCAACTCCGTGACATACCGCGCCAACTGCCTTGCTCGCCTTTGTAGCTTCTGCAACCAGACTGCCTAACTGGTTGTTTTCAGGAAAATCCCACATGGTGCCGTGACCGCCTGCGAGGAATATAGCTGCAAAACGGCTCATATCGGCAATGTCTTCAAGCGGCGTGGTTGCCTCAAACTTTGCATTGGCTTCTGCGTCTGCGTCGAACCGCGCAACTGATGGACCTTGCATCTCTTTTTTCATGCTGCCTGGATCGATGGGTGGCGTTCCACCCGCGAGCGAAGCGATCTCTATCTGATATCCAGCGTCCAGAAACGCAAAGTAAGGGGCGGTCAGCTCCTCCATCCACAAGCCTGTCTTGTTTCCAGTTTCGCCAAGGTCTGCATGCGACGTGCAGACAAGCAATATTGTTCCCAAAGAACTTTGAGTCATGTCGGTTCCTTTGACATTGAAGTGTTGTGTAGTTGAGCTTTAGAGCGCCGCTATCACACGCCGCGTCCAGTTTCGAAGTAGATCCAAGTCATCAAGCGCGTCTTCGGGAGCAGTCATGTATTTTTTGACAGAAACCTGTTCACCCGACTTGGTATAGGAAAACGGCCGACTGCCGGTCGCTTCGAGTTCCTCTTGCAATGCGCCCTCGACCTTGAAGAACAAGGTTCCTTTCATTACGATCGCAAATTGGACGTCCTCAGACCGAAGTTGCCATCCACCAAAAAAGCGGTGCGAAGTAATGTCGCCGATGGATGCGAGTTCTTCCGTCAAAAAGGTCAGGAAATCCGGTTGAGGGGTTGCCATCGGATTTTACATGAACCCGACAAAAGACGAGAACCGGTTGTCTTCGGTCAAGGTGGCAAAGCTCGTGCCAAGCATCATTTCACCACCATCCTTGTTACAAAGCCGCCATTGCGCGAGCGTCTTTTGATTGTGGCCTTTGACGTCGAGGATTTCAAAGTAAGCGCCATCCATGCTTTGTTGGAATTGCGCAAGGTGGTCAGAGAACGCTTCTCGCCCAACCACGTTGGATTGTGGATCGGTGTAGGTCACGTCGTCCGATACCAGTTTGACCAAGGCGGCATTGCGATCCGCGTCTGTTTGAGACCATGTTTTACTGTAAGCGGTCCACATTTCAGTGAGCATTGTCTTCTCCTATGATTGCTGAGATTTCATCGTGAATTGTGGTTCTCAGGGACTCTTTGTCGTACCCGTGCCGGATCAAAACCAGCAACCCCTGGTAGAAAGTTAGTAGCCTAAGAGACTTGGTCTCGGTTTCTTCTTCCGACGTCACGCCGGTCCTAACCAAAGTTGCTGTAAAGGCCGCGATAAACAGATCAAAGCCGCGCCTGATTTCTACGCTGTCGTCTTTGACCCCAGGAAATTCGATGGCGCTATTGGTCAAAAGGCAACCAAACGCTGTTCCGCCCGGCTCTTCCAGAAGAGAGGTAAACAGGGACACCAACCCATCGATTGGTCGTTGCGCATCAAGGTGCCGTGAGATCCGTTTCTTGACGACGGTTTCGTTATAGTGGGTCAATGAGCGCTCAAACATAGCATCTTTGCCACCAAAACTATTGTACAGACTTCCCGAAGAGAGCCCAGTCTCGGCCTCAAGTGTCTTGATGGAAACGCCCGCATACCCAAATTTCCGAAAAGCATGCATAGCCCTGTTCAGGGCTTCGTCTTCATCAAACTCAATTTGTCGTGCCATCGGGTACACCCTTTCTAAATCATTCATTCTAAAATGCACGATTTAGAAAAAGTGTCAAGAAGATTTCAACATGGTCTTGTAGCAGTCTCGCACTGCACTTCAGATATAGATTTTTACCTTTGTAAGGAAATTTGAGGCCATGTCGGTGACCTCTGGTGTACAAACTAACTGAATAAGCCGACATTAACCTCCAGCAGGCATACGGTCGCTATGTCCGCACACCGGACATAAACCTCCTGCCAGAAGGTGTGCGCCAAAAACGGTCGTTTTTGTCCGGATGTCTCGCTCTACCCAAGATCAACCGCTTAGCTGGGACAAAAACCCCCGGCAAAACCTTTGCGGTTTTGGCAGGTTTTTGGCACTGTGAAGCATGATCATCGGATATGCCCGCGTCAGCACAGACGACCAGAGCCTGGATTCTCAGATGGATGCCCTGTCGGTAGCCGGGGCTGAGAAGGTTTTCGCAGACCGGATCAGTGGATCGAGGCGCGCGCGGCCCGAACTGGACAAGATGCTGGACCAGCTCCGCGACGGCGACGTTGTGACGGTCACGAAGTATGACCGCCTGGCGAGGTCTCTGAAGGACCTCTTGGAGATCGTAGAGGCGATCCGGGAACGTGGTGCCGGGTTCCGGTCCCTGGCCGAAGACATCGACACGACAACGCCGGCCGGCAGACTCGTTTTCCATGTCTTCGCGTCCATCGCCCAGTTTGAGCGGGAGCGGATTTCCGAACGGACAAGAGAGGGGCTCGCATCAGCTCGTAAACGTGGCCGGATCGGGGGCAGGCCCCCTGCCCTGACAACAGCGCAGAAAAACGAAGTGCGGCGGATGCGTGATGATGAACAACGCGCCGTTGCGGAGATCGCGCGGTTGTTCAAGGTGAGCGAGAGAACGGTGCGGCGGGTCGGTGAAGACACATGAGTAGAACTCCCTTCGATAATGATGCGTTGCGTAGAGCGCTGGAATTGAGTGAAAGCCCGGCGATGAAGTTAATGCGCCAGATGGAAAATGATCCGGCGACAAAAGCGCTTCGCGCGTTTGAGAACTCACATGCACTGCAAACAGCGCGGATGCTTGAACAGAGCGACATCCAGAGGCTGGTAGAGGCTGTCACGACCGCCCAAGCTTCGTTTGAGGCGTACACCAAAACACAGAAATGGGCAGAGGTGTCAGCTGCGATAGCAACTGCACACAACGCTCTGTCGAGACCTGAAACCTTCGACGCGCTGCAACGCATTGACGCAAATCTGAAGTACCTGATTACGAACGTACACCACGCCGTTATTCCGTTGGCTGATCAGCTCCAGAGTTTTTCCGTCGCGGCTGCGGCGGCAGTCCAGCCTCTTCAGGAACACTTCCAGCAAATGGAGGCGTGGCAAGCCTCGCTTGCGCAGAGGATGGCGCAGCTCCAGAATCCCTGGGCCATCGAGGATCACCTTGGTGTCTCGATGGTCGGCTTTGCCCGCGTTGCCCGTCTGCGTGATATTGCCAATGGAGCGGAGCCTTTCAATCCGGCGGGCCAGGAAGTGTTCGCAGAGGAGCTGGGGGAACCGGTAATCTTTGACGAGGACCAGTCCCCAGAAGACCGGGAAACCGCACAGATTGACGCGGGGCTGAACGCGGAAGTGGTTGCTTTTCCGCAAGACGCGTACCCGCATGTCCTGATTTCAGCGGGCTTCGAACTGCGCTTCGAGGCAGTTGCACCCGTCAGGACGGACGGTGGCGAAGTTGGACAATATGATCCTCAGCACGCTAGTTTGCTTGGTCAGATCGAAAATCGGCTTCGCGCTGTAATCGAGACAGAACTACAGCGGATCGAAGGGACAGCCTGGCTACGGCGGAGGGTTCACGGCGACCTGCGGAAGAAGTGGCGGGAGAGAAAGGCGGCGGATCACGAGCTGCGTGGGGATTCTTTCCCCCTCCTCTACTATGCTGATTTCATGGAGCTTATGCATATCATCATCGAGGGGAAAAACTGGAATGAGGCATTCCAGAGTTTTTTCGTTTCGAAACAGGATTTCCAGGTGTCGATGCAACGTCTTGCACCGGTCAGAAACACTATTGGTCACAATCGACCATTGGTTCGAACCGATCAATTGATCCTGTTTGCTGAAGGCAGCCGCATCTTGCGCGCCTTGGGTGTACGCATGTAACGCAGAGCTGTTTTCTTACGGCCAGGGTAAGGACACATACAACTCGCGCATCATGGCGAACCGCTCATCGAATGGCGGCAAGTCATCCAGTTCCAGGGCAAGTGTGTTCCAATCAACCTCAGCCCGCCGACGCACTTCAGGATCATCCATAGATTCCGGCGTCGCCTCTATACCGCGCGCCTGGCACTTTTCGACCAGCGTTTCCAGGATGCTGCGGCGATCTTCATCGGCCAACTCGTTGGTTTCGATCAGGTAGGTGATGTCATAGACGTCCTGGCGGCGGTTTCTGTTACGGATCGGCTGTTGCAACAGAGCGCGCAGCTTTTCAGCGATGATCTCATGCAGTGTGAATGCCCGCACCGCTACGCCCGGCCCTGTCAGGTTCAGCTCCTGGAACGCATACACCTGATCCCGGAAGCTGATCTCGATATCCAGCACCCGTATGGCACGCCCGGCTTCCAGGCGTTTCTCTTCTCCAGTGCCGCGCTCAGCCGATCCGATCCGGATGAGCAAAGCCGGAAAATCGAACTCTTCGAAATTAAGCGGTTTGGGCATTTTCTTGACAGTCTGCACGCGACAGAGAAGGTCCAAGTATCCAAGGCGGATCGCGGTCTGGGGCAGAATGGCATTCAGATCATCTGCGATCTGATCGGCAAACCCGGCAGGTTCTACGATTGATGTGAAATCCACATCGGCCGTGACCCGGTTGCTTTTGAAGGCAAGGGCCATCACTGCCCCACCCTTGAGGACCAGGCTTGTGTTCAGGCTGGGAGCCAGCCCGATGGCCGCAAGAACAATCTCTGTGACCTGCCTGTCGCGATATTGAGCCGGGTTTGAGCGCGCGGATTCCACCCAGGAACGGACATCGACATCAACAATGTCGTATTCGGCCTCATCAGCCATGTGTTCTGCATCAGACATTCAGTGAAATCATCCATCGTTCTGAAAATTCGGGGAGATAGTCCGCTTCAGGGTCCAGTTTTCGTGACCCCCCTCTTTGCGCAAAGGCCTCCCACTGCGCAATAGCGGGATCATCAAGCCCCAGCACTTCCGAGAGGATATATCCGGCTCGAACCTTGGCAATCTTGCTGTCCAACTGGTCCACGGCCCCGACGATCTCCGGCAGCCATTGATCCGCATCACGTTCCCAGACGTCGAGGACATGGCGCATCCCTCCACACAACCCAGGCTCTGAGATCATATCGGCAAAGGTCTGGCCGATAGACGTGATCCGGGTTTCCTCGCCGCTGAGAGGCACAGGTGTCCAAGGATGGCTTGAGATATGCATAATGACCGGCCGTCGCCGAATAGTATCCTTAAAGCCTGGCCGATAGAGCACCGGCTTATCAATGTCTTCAACCTCAGACAGATCGTCACGCACGCGATTATTTCGGAGCTTGTTCCAAAGATCGCGGCGCGGCGTGGTCACATGCAGAGCCTTGGGACTACGTTCTGTCAGGCTGTATCTCTGCATCGCTGACAAGTGTGAGACATAGGCAAAAGGGTCAGCAATACACACGACCTCTTCCGCAGACCCGGCACGGGTCGCCTGTGTGATCCGCCAGACACCCGATCTGAAATCGGAATCCGGGACCAGTGCCCTGCGCTCTTCCATGCGTTTGATGGCATTATTCGCACGGGTTTGATCCCACCCTTGCGGCATACGCTTGAGAGGCTCCCCATCCCATTCGCGTTGTTGGAAAAGCGAATGCCCCAGAACAAAAAAATCGTAATATGTGATGATCGGCAGATCGCGCTTCAGGAGCGCTTGTTCCACCCCGTCTGTGAACTTCATGCGAGTGCCATCTGTATATGTCCTTAGGACATATACAGATGGCACTCAGAGTAGTCAAGGTTTCTGGTATTCCAAGGTTTCAACGCGTTTGACACTGCGTCGGGGTATCTCTATGTCCTAAGGACATAGAGATACCCCGACGAGACTTAAACTTTCACATAGTCTCGCTTTCGCTTAGCATCAGACAATGTTTCAAGGGCGCTTTCTGCCTCAGCCTGGTTACGAAACAAATCCATCCGGGTCTGGCCTCCTCGACCGATCCGTCCCCATTCGCGACGCAGCGTCCATTCTCCAAACAGATTGGGCAGAACAGACATGCGATAGTAGCGCGCGATATTCTTTTCCGGATCGTGTTTTTCGAGATGGGCTTTCATGTTTTAGTTCCAATGAGGAGATAACTGTTATCTGTTACCTCCTGCGGCCATCAATTTCTTCCGCATCTGGAATCTCGATACCTCCAGACCGCAAACAGGCATAAAGCAGCTCTTTCTTAGATAGGCCGCGCTTCTTCGCCTCCTGGTCAAAAGCGTCCTTGATTGGTTTCGGGACATTGGTGAAAGAAAATTGGACACGCGGCGCGTCTTTCAAAGCGGCGGATTTGGCTTTGCTCACACTTGGCAACGGCGCGGCCAACTCACGCACTTTAGTCGCAGCCTCATCGCCATCGAAATCGTCTTCGAGATTTACGCTGACTTTTGCCATGCGTCGCTCCTGTAATAGCTGATAAGACCCCTGCCCTGCATGTCCGCCAATACTGATTGTGCGGACCTCTTGGCTGACCCCTGCGGCCCCGCCCCTGTCGAGGTCATTTCCTTGAAGCCAGTTCGGTGTGCGCACATTGCGCGAAGGCGTGGAATCTCCTGTGCATCGAGCGCATCAGTGATCGCCTCAGTAATGTTCGTGTTGGTATCAACATCCATCATCACCACAAACGAGGCGATCTCCTTCTCCATAGTCTCCGCGACACTCTGGACGTGAGAGTATGTGCGCTTTGCGCCCTTTGCGTCAGCTTCATTGGCTTTGGATGGGATCAGGATCAGGTTTGCCGCCGCAATGGCGTGCATAGCCATTGCTGACTTGAATCCGGCTGTGTCGATAAAAATTGCATCATAGGTCTGCTCGGATTTCTTGAGCGCTTTAACCGTTGGAATGAGTTTTTCGTCATTCTCTTCATACAACCAGTCAAGATCGGTCTGGTCTTTCTTGGCCCAGGATTCCAAGTGACGCTGCGGATCGGTGTCGATCACGGCAACCTTGGCTCCATCTTCAACCATCAGACTGGCGATTGCGGTGAGGAGTGTGGTTTTTCCAGCCCCGCCCTTTTCCTGCACAACGCTGATTACCTGTGTCATGTTCTGCCCTCTTTTTGATAACTGATAACAGGTAATTAATAACAGTCAACTGATAACAGGTAACAGTTGTTTGTTATCAGTTATGGCGCCCGTCCTTTTCTCTCATGCCATTTCCTGCAAAACCCAAGAAAAGCGCCGTCAGGATGGCGCGGCGGTTCGCTCATCCACATCCGCCATTCCTGCTCCAGAAAGTGGATATCCCATGTCGGCGCGGCCTCCCTTGCTTTTTCATAGGTCTCCGGCGAAAGGCGCACTGAGTTTGCCGAGCCGGTATCGGCAGGCTCCTGATATACTTCTAGAAATTCTGATTTGGGTGATACTTCCAGCACATCATGAAGCAGCCTGAAGCGGTAATCCGGCATATGCGCCTGTTCCTCATCCGCTTTGCAGATCGCCTTTACCAAGCGCTTGAATTCTTTGGTGGTCGATGTTGACCCGGTCTTGTGCTGCAACTTGTCGAGACCGATCCGCCAAACATCCTGCTTGCCACAATGTTTGCGAGCCAGCTCGTACAACCGGCGTTCCAGAGGTTTTCGAAGCTGGAAGTAAGCTTTGTGGAGGGTGAGAACATTCTCGTTTTCAATGGCCTTGACGAGCCAGTCACCCATCTCCAGTTCTACGCTCAGCAAACGCCCCGTGGAATCTTCCTTGACGATCCGAGCATCAGTGATGAACGAGATGGATCGCCATTCCCCAATACCGTGGTCATGGATATTGGTTTCGATCTGCGTGAACTGGAGACGGGTGAGGGCACGGCGCAGCGTCGCATACGCTTGGCCTGTTGTGTGGCGATTTGTGGCTTTCAGCAGATCATGTGCTGAAATCTGGACACGACGGCCGATCTCATGGCCTTCGTTCTTAGCGGCCATGAGCTGGCTCAGAACATAGATCAGAATATCCCGGTCAAAGACATTCGCGCGGCCTTCTTCTGCCGCTGGCGTGATCTTCACCTTCACATTGCCTTGCTGGTATTCAAACGCAGCCATGTCTTTCTTGACCGACAGCGAAAACAGCGGATGTTCCATGGAAGCCCGGTCGCTTTTCGGTGTTGCATCCAAAATATCGCATACAAAGAGGTCTGGCTCTGTATGCCTTTGAGGAAGCAAAGCTGTTCGTTTTCTAGGCCGCGCCATTATTCGATAGTCTACCCACCGTTATTCGACACTCTGCCCACCAGCGCGCCAAGTTCTTCAATACTCTACACACCTTTCTTCGATAGTCTACCCACCAATGTTCGATACTCTACACACCATTCACTCAAAAAAGCCCCTTTTTTACATTCAAAATCAGCTACTTACAAACTCGCCGATTCGCGTAACACATTATCTAACACATATATAACACCCACCGGCTTACGGTGCGCCTGTGGATAACTCACCGCTCTGTCCTCAATCCCGGTAATGGACGCAGGCCTGGTTGCCTTCTGTCGTACGGACCCACTCCCCTCCGAAGACAGCGCATGTGGTGCTGTTGAGTGCTGAGAAACGTGGAAGCACGATTGTCAGTGTCAGCGCCACAAAAAACGCCGTCAGACCAAACCAGGGCAGATTGCGTTTCAGGCGATCTGCCTGTCTCTCCCGTTCCCGGATGTCATTGAGGATTTCCCATTTGTCCTGTTCAGCCTTCTTGAGAACCGCTTCCGTGTGTCGGCTTTGTTCACTCAGCACGTTGGCAACACGGATCATGTGGTTCAATGGATCGGTGATCTTGCCCGCTACGACCTGACCTACCAGATTGCCGTATTGTTCCGGATCGGTCTGGTTCTGGGCCGCAAATGCCGCCTGACGCGCTTCGGTCGCTGTCTTGACCAGGCGATCCATGGTGCCGGTCTGGGCATCGACGCGATCTGACACACTGGCCAGCACTGTGCCGACCATATCGAGGGTTTCGCGCAGCTCGTCGTCAGAGAGCGGTGCAGGGGAGGGGGATTGATCTGACATGCTCGGGTTTCTTTCTCGTTATTGGTCCTGCGGCTGGAACAGCCCCTTGAACTCGGGATCGGCGTAGTAGCGCAGCTTGCGGGCGAGAGCCGTGGGGTTGCCCTGAACCCGCAGAAGCTGAAGGTCCGGGGGCATCTGCATGATCTCGTCAGGCGTGAGCAGATCGCGCCCGGTGACATTCTGCGTCATCGTGGGCGCATCGCCCGGTTTGTAACTTTGCGTCTGATAGCCGGTGGTCTCCTGACCGATCATCTTGCTCAGCCACTGGGCCGTTTCCAGATCATTCACCCCGAAGACCTGCTGCACCCCGGCATTGGCCACAAATGTGCCTGCGCGTTTGCCGTAGAGATCGTTGAGCTGGCTCATGTCCTGCAAGATCGGCCAGAGCTGCAATCCGTAGCCCGCCATCAACCCCATGGCGCGTTCTATGGCCTCCAGACGGCCGAGGGCGGCAAATTCATCCAGCAGGAAGAGCGTAGGGGCAGACGGCCGCTGTGAGGTTTGTGTGCCGCCCTCTGACCCTCCTGCGGCCTCAGAAACGCCCTGTGCGCCTGTCCGGGCCTCTGGGGATGCCTGTGGTGCTTCAGCATGCCGTGCGATGTCCTGAAGCGCCTGAGAGATCAGCAGGCGCAGCCAACGGCTGTAGGCGTCCAGTCTGTTAGGCGGCAGGACCAGAAACACCGAGACGGTGCGCTGTTGCAGTTCCGCGAAATGGAAATCCGACCGACTGATCACATTCGTGATGCGCGGGCTGTCCAGAAAATGCGTGTGGCGCTGCGCGTTGGACAGGACCGAGGCGGCTTCGCGATCCGCCTTGCCCAAAAACCGATTAGCGGCGCGGGCAATCAGCCCATGGGCCGCATCGCTGTCCTGCATCAGTTCCAGCAGCGCCCGGAGCCTGTCCGGGGGCAGGGTGAGATATTCCCGCACGGTGGCCAGATTGCGCCGCTCACGCTCCTCATGAGCGACACAGAACATGATCAACCCGGAGAGGATGGCCTTGGCCTCCTCGTTCCAATGCGCCTCCTGCACCTGTCCCGGCGGGTCCATGACCAGGGCGTCAGCCAGCGTGGTGGCATCTTCGCCCAGATCGGGGCTGATGGCTGTCAGCCGGTCCAGTGGATTGTAGGAGGAGCTGGTTTGCCCGGAGACCCCAAACGGATCGAGGACATGGACCTGACCGAAGGCATGCCGCGCCGCTCCGGCGATCCGGGTATTCTCGCCTTTGGGGTCCACCACGATCACCGAACGATCTGCCATGAGAAGGTTCGGGATGACCGTGCCGACGCCTTTCCCGGCCCGTGTCGGGGCAAGGGTCAGCAGATGGGCGGGACCGTCATAGCGCAGGAGCTGACCGGCGGGAGATCGGCCAATGAGCAACCCGTCCGGCTTCACCAGCTTCTTCAGTTCCTTGCGACTGGCGAAACGGGCCGAGCCGTGGCTGTCCCCGTTCAGCCCGAAGAAATTGTCCGCGCCGGAGGTGAAGCGCCAATACTGGAAACCGAAGATGGCACCGATGATCATGCAGGGGATGTAGATCACCATCTCCCAGGCTGATTGACCGGGTGGAATGTCGAAGAAGGGGATCGAGAGAAAGAACCCTGCGAGCGCCCCCAGCATCGCCCCAAACGCGACGGCCCCGATCATCCAGCCGAGCAGGATCGGAGTGAAGATCAGCCGCACCAGAAACCGGAAGGGTCTATCCAGGACCGCAGCAAGCCAGCGCATCAGGTGGAGCCGTCCGGATCAGAGCCACCGGGCACATCGGGGGCAGGGGAGGGGGACACACCCTCCCAGTCCTCGAAAGCCTTGCGGTCCTGTTCGCGGGACAGGTTCCGGATCAGCCGCTCCAGCATCACCGCCGCGCCGCTGTCCCTTTCGGCCAAATCCATGAGCGCACCCCCGAGGATTACCTTGCGCCGTGTGTCCAGTTTGCGCTGTCTGGTGGCTTCCCGATTGCGGATGGCCTGAAGGCGGGCCTTGGCTTGTGCGTATCGTTTCTCGGCGCGTTCGAGTTCTGTCTCTGCCAAACCGGCACCTCCAAAAAATGCGAGCGGAATAATACGAGATGTGGCGAAAAGGGGCTGCATCGAATGTGCTCTTGTCAGATGAATCGATAGCGCGTACCCGTAGGCCTGTAAAGGACAAGGGCGCACTTATGCAAACTCTTCACCTGCGGTTCCGAGATTTGCGTGCGATCTCTCTGGGGCAAAGCCCCGGCCGATGGCCATCCCCTTCGCTGCGTGCCGCCGCGACATGGAAGGGCGCGCGGCCCCTTCCAAACCATCCCAGCCCAACCTCAGCGGTTGGATCGCGTCCCGCAAGGTCGCGCCAGCGTCTCGCCCGATGCCCCACGGTGGGGGCCGGTCTGCCGCTGGCGTCTCCCTTGCGGGAGGTTCGTGTCGTCGGACCTGACGGTGTCGACACGAACCGGGTTTGCTGGCGGCAAACCGCCAGTGATCTGTCCCCATATCCCGCCCCCCATGAGGCTGGGGATCTGGGGGCAGATCACTGGCAAGTCCGCGCCTCAGTGAGCCAAAGGCTCGCTTCGGGCGGGCTGTCTTTTCCCCTCCAGCCCCAGCGGTGCGA